>JAGVTM010000479.1:0-4646 GCA_019136785.1 Chloroflexota bacterium
ACGATCAGCGGCGTATGAAAATTGCCGTTCTGTCTGATATTCATGGGAATCTGGAGGCGCTGCACACCGTCCTGGCGCATGTGGACGCCTGGCAGCCGGATTGTGTCTTTGTCAATGGGGACATTGTGAATCGCGGGCCGTGGCCTGTAGACTGCCTGGCATTGATGGAAGAGCGGAGGGCAACGCAGGGGTGGCAGCTTATTCGGGGCAACCACGAAGATTACGTGCTCAGCAACGCCGATCCGCACCTGCCCACCAACGGGCCGGAGTTTGAGATTCGACGCAATTCCTACTGGACTTATCAGAAGCTCAATGGGGAACTGCAGGCGCTGCGGCAAATGCCGCACCTGATCAGCTTTGCCGGGCCCGATGGGGCAGAAGTGCGGCTGACGCATGCCTCGATTCGCAACAACCGCGAATCGCTGTTCCCGGAAATGCCGGATGGGGTGCTGCGGGATAAGGTGGGGGGACCGCTGCCGGCACTTTTCGCCACCGCCCACACCCACCGCGCCTTTGTGCGCCAGCTTGACCAGGCGGTGGTAATCAACACGGGGTCGGTGGGGATGCCGTTTGACGGCGACCTGCGCGCCGGCTATGGCCAGCTACGCTGGCAAGGCGGCGGCTGGCAAGCCGAAGTGGTGCGGCTGCCATATGACGTGCAGGCAGCCATAACCGGGTTTGCGGAGAGCGGTTTTCTGGAGGAAGGGGGCCCCATTGCGCGGCTAATGCTGCGCGAATTGGAACTGGCGATGCCGCTGACGTTTGCCTGGGAAAAGGAGTACCGGCGGGCGATTGTGTCCGGTAAAATCTCCGTTGCGGAGTCCGTCGAAGCCGTTTTGGCGCTCACTTACTAATTCTGCGCGCCGCCGCATGATTATGGCGGGGTTGAGGGGGTTTCCAGAGCCATAGCCCGTTCAAACTGGCGCTGCCCAATGCGCGCCAGCCCCAGGCTGAGGATGTACAGCACGATCAAGGGGGCCATGGTTAATAACATGGTCACCGGGTCTACGGTGGGGGTAACGGCAGCAGCCAGGATGGCAATGATCACGATGGCGGTGCGCCATTGTTCACGCAGCGTGCTGGCGCTGACAATGCCCACGCGAGCAATGAAGTAGACAATGACGGGCATTTCGAAACTGACGCCAATCCAAAACAGGAAGGTGGTGATAAAGCCAATATATTCCTGGCTGGTCCATTCGGTGATAAAGACGTTGTTCAGGAAGCCATCCAGAAAGGCGATGGCTGCCGGCAGCAGCACATACCAGGCAAAAGCAATCCCCAACAAAAAAAGGACCATGGCGCTGGGCAGAAAAATGTAAACGTGCCGCTTTTCCTGCGGCAGCAGCCCTGGGCTGATAAACTTCCACACTTGCAGCAAAATAATGGGCATAGATAGCATCGCCCCAGACGCCAGGGCAATCTTGAAGTACGTCTCAATGCCTTCGGTGGGGCGCAGCGTCTGCAGTTGGTCGCCATAGGGGCGCGTCAAAAACTGCAAGAGCGCCTCGGCGAAAATAAAACTGATCAGCGTGCCCACCAGCAAGCCGGCCCCTACCCACACCAGCCGGCGGCGCAGTTCGCTCAAATGCCCCAGCAGGGTCATTTCCGATGGGGGGCTGTCGTTAACAGCCTGGCTCATAGGGGTTCCTCATGGGCGGTAAACGATGATGATGGCGTCACAGATGGCAGTTTGGGCAATGTGGCTATAGATCAGAATAGCATACAGGGCGTATACAATACGCCCTACAGTAACCGCAGGTCAGATCGCCGGGTCGTCTTCGACTTCCAGCAGATGCGGCGGGTGGATGAAGTGCTCAACCTCATCCGCGGCGGCGATGGCTGCCGCCGGGGGGGCGCTCGCGCCGGCGGGCTGGCTGGCGGCGGCGATGGTTGCCAGATTCTGGCGCGTGGCGTCTGCTAACTGTTGCCCGTTGCCGGGCGGGCGTCTGTTGTCAGCGGTGGTCGCATCAGCCTGCCGCAGCAGGGCGGCGGGCGTCGCCCGCACGTCGCGCTGCAAGGAGCGCAACTGCTGCTGCATCTTTTGTACTTCTTGCAGCGTCTCCTTGAGTTCTTGCGCTTCCAGGTCGGTAATCTCTTTGTTTAGCTGGCGCATAAAGCCGCGGTACTCACGCTGGACGCGCCCCGTCCACACGCCCAATAGGCGAGCCACGCGCAGGATTTGCTGCGGGCCCATGATGACGCCGGCCAGCAGCAAGATAACTAACAGTTCGGGCAAACCAACGCCGAAGAAGCTGTCCATAAATACGCTAATTAACCGCCGTTATTTGGCTTCATCACCGGCGGCAGCCGCGTCCGCGCCTTCTTTCTCTTCCTGACCTTCGCGTACGCCCTGGCGGAACGCCTTAATGCCCTTGCCCAATTCTTCCCCCAACTTGCTGACGCGGCCCACGCCAAAAACAAGCAAGACGACCGCCAAAATAACTATCCATTCCCATCCGTTAATCATGATCTTTGTCTCCTGAAGAGTGGTCATAAAAGTGGTCAGTGGAGAGTGGTCAGAAGCGCTGACCCTAAACTGTCCCATGAATAACCACTCAGGTGTAATGCGTTTTCGCGGGCTTCGGCAAGCTCAGCCAGCGAATTGTTTTCATTATAGCATAGAAAGATGAAGCCCATATTACGCCAGCTTAAGAGTCCCTTACGGAGAAGCCTGGTTCACAGCGTTCAAGGGGCGGCGGTGGGTTCGGGGCAGGCGACGAGCACGTCGCGGTAGACCAGGAACCAGTCGGGCAGGGTGCGGTAACGGTCGCGCGGCTCGTGAATCAAGCCAATATCCGCCAGACCGCTGCCGCCCAACTGATTGACAGCCTGGCTTAAGCCATAGGTGTAGACGTGCTGGTAGAGGGTTAATGCCGGCAGTTCATTGTCATAATAAAACAAGAAGCGATCATAGCGCACGCGCCGTTCGTCCGCGGGCCACAACTGGCGCGCTTCTTCCAGCGCCTCGCTGGCGCGGCGATGGTTCCACCCCCCATAGTTGCGCCCACGGATGATGGCTTCCTGGCTCCAGAAATCATACAGGTCTGGATCGCCCAACGGCGTAATCTCCACCAGCGCCACGTCAAAAGCCCGCTGCGACAAGGCAGTCGCCAGGTCAGCCAGCGACGTGGGCTGTAAAGTGACGCCCACCCCCAGCGCTGCCCATTGGCTGGCGATTTCGGCAGCCAGGGCGGCGTCGCCGGGCACATCCAGGTACAGCAGCCGCAGCAGCAACGGCTGCTCCTCTTTTTGCCGCTGTGGCGCGCCATCAGGCCAGACCCAGCCCGCCCCCTCCAACAGCGCCGTCGTCGAAATGGGATTGACAGCGTAAACGGTCATCGCCTGTTCGTCGTACACCCACGAAGAAGGCAAATAGGGGCCCTCAAAAAGAACGCCCTGCCCATGCACCGCTACGTCTACCAGACGATGGCGGTCCAAACCATAAGCCAGCGCCTGCCGCACCTCTAATTCGCGCACAGCTGACAAACCGCTGTCCGTCAGGTTGAAAATAAGCTGCGTGAACCGTTTTTCGGGAGCGGAGAAAAGGCGCATCCCCGGCAGCGCCGCCACCTGCGGCAGTTCGGCGGCGGAGACGTGGTTAATGGCGTAAATCTCGCCCGCTTCATAGGCGGCAATGGCTGCCGGCATATCCGCGTAAAAACGATACTCAATCGCATCCAGAGACACGCCGCCGCGCCAATACACCGGGTTAGGGCGCAGACGCAGCCGCCCCGTGCGCGTCCAATCCCCGCTTTCCACCATAAACGGGCCCGTGCCAATAGGCGCCCGGTTAAAATCGGCGGCAGCCAGCGTGGCGGTGGTCACGCTGGAGAGGAGATGCGCCGGCAAAATGCCGCGCGTGGTGGCTTCCAGAAAGGGGGAATAGGGGGCAGGTAAGGTGAAAGAGATGGTGGCGGGATCAATGACGGTGATGGTCACCGCCTGCCACAGGCGAAGCAGACCGGCGGGCGGGGCAACCACAGCCGCGTCTGCCGGCAGTTCCCCTTGCAGCAGACCGTAGGTAAAAGCCACGTCGGCGCTGGTCACAGGGGCGCCATCGTGCCAGACGGCGTTCTGGCGCAGCGTAAAAGTGACCGTCAAGCCATCTTCGCTGACCTGCCAGTCGCGCGCCAGCGCGGGCGCAAGCTGCCCCTGTTCATCATAGCGCGTCAAGCCATCAAAGAGGAGATTGACCAGCTCCTGGTCTATCTGGTTGGCGTCCGCCAGCAGGGGATTGAGGAACTGGGGCCGTCCCACGATCCCTTCGGTCAGGCTGCCGCCAGATGCCGGCACGGGCGCCAGGCACAGATTAGCCGACTGCACCTGCACCGTCAGCAGGGACAAGATGAATCCCAAACAAACGACCGCCAGCAGCGCTTGCAGCCGCACGTCAGGCTTTGTCATAAGCGCCAACCGCCCTGGTTCACCATGCCGCGCGCACCTGCCGGGCGGTCAGCCGGAACCAGCGGCATCCTGCCTGCCCCGCCGATCACTGCCCCAGGGCAATAAACGTCAGCACTGTCACAACGAAGAACGCAATGTTGAAATAAATAGTGACGCGGTGCAGCGTGGCTTCCATGCCGCGCTTGGTGTGGAAAGCGCCGCCGCCGCCAGAATCCCCACCCAAGAATCCGCCCAGGTCAGTG
>JAGVTM010000479.1:4688-11672 GCA_019136785.1 Chloroflexota bacterium
AATCTGGGAGATTGAACCAATCTAATCCATCATTTTACGCTTGACGAGACACTAATTGTCCAGAAATAAGTTCATGGACAGTTAACAGATCGGTGCGGCGCGCCTGAGGTGCAGCCAACAAGCGAAACATTATAACAATCTCAGGCAGCGGTGTCGAATTTGGCCTTTCTGTCTGTTTCGCTTATAATCCCCTGTTGGCTCGGTAGTGCGACGTTCATTCGGCACGACGGCTAACTGGGCAAACTATCATACCGGAGGATTAAGGATGTTAACACAGACGGAAAAAGCCGAACTGATTGCCAGATTCGGCCAACATGAGAGCGATTCTGGCTCTGCGGAAGTACAAATCGCCTTTCTGGATGCACGCATTCGCCAACTGCAGGATCATTTGCGCATGCACCGCCACGACGAAAGTTCCCGCCGTGGCTTGCTGATGCTGGTCGGCAAACGCCGCCGCCTGCTGGCTTATTTGCGCAATAACCACCCAGAGCGATACCAGACCATTCTCAGCGAGTTGAACCTGCGCCGTTAACGGGCGCAGCGTGTAGGCTGGTTCAATCCTGAAGGTTGCACCAGTCTCAAAAAGTAACCGTTCACTCCCCCCGTAGGTTGAGCCTGTCGAAACCGGTTCCCTTCGGCAGGCTCAGGCGTCGCCCTGAGATTGCCGAAGGGGAGCAGGGATGAATAGTTACCTTAAAAACAAGAAAACGTTTGGGCGGCTGGAACCAGGGTTTAGGAGTTGGGCATTGTCCCGTACCAACGGCAGCGGCTGTACGAGCCAATCCCCAATCCCTAAACGTTCTCAGCCCCAAACAAGTAAGATGATGCGTAACTTTATCTGTGCACAGCCCGCAGCGAGGCTGTGTTTGCCGCGTTTCACGCCCGGCGCGTTGGATCTGGCAAGCGCGGGCGCGCCGCTGCGTCGCCGGTGACAGGTTACGCAATGACCCTGGAGGTTTAGAACAACATGTCCGAAGAAAGAACTTTTACCACGCGGGTTGGCGCCCACGAGATGACGGCGGCCACGGGCCGGCTGGCGCCGCAAGCCGGCGGCGCCATTACCCTGCAGATGGGGGACTCGATGGTGCTGGCGACAGCCACCATGTCCCGCTATGCGCGCGAAGGGCTGGATTTCTTCCCCCTTTCCGTTGATTTTGAAGAGAAGATGTACGCTGCCGGCAGAATCCCCGGCAGTTTCTTCCGTCGTGAAGGACGACCCACCACGGAAGCCATATTGACCGCCCGCCTGACGGACCGCCCGCTGCGCCCGCTGTTCCCTAAAAACATGCGCAATGAAGTGCAGGTCATCGTCACCACCCTCTCCTCTGACAGCATACACCACCTGGACATCATGGCGGTGAACGCCGCCAGCATAGCCCTGACTGTGTCTGACATTCCCTGGTATGGCCCGGTGGGCGGTGTGCGCGTCGGCTATATTGATGGGCAGTTCGTGGCCAATCCCACCATTCAAGAGATGGCTGCCAGCAGCCTGGATTTACGCATAGCGGGCACGCGCGACGCCATCATCATGGTAGAAGCAGGCGCGGAAGAAGTGTCCGAAGCTCTGCTAATCGAAGCCCTCAACTTTGGGCACGCCGCTTTGCAGCCGCTGATTGACTTGCAGTTGGAAATGCAGGCAGCCATGGGCAAACCCAAAGCCACCCCCATTACCGACGACACCGACCCGGCGCTGGCGCAGGCAGTGACGGATCGCCTGGGCAGCCGCGTGCGCGATCTGGTGCGGGAGTATGAAGACCGCCACGAGCGCAATGAAGAAATGGACGAAATCCGCGAGGACACGGTCAACAGCTTCCTGGAAGAAGACAGCACGCTGGACCCGCGCATCATCCGCGGCGTTATTGCCGATGAGTTGAAGAACGCGGTGCGCGACCGCATTTTGTACGAAGGCATTCGCCCCGATGGACGCGGCTACACCCACATTCGCCCACTGTCCTCGGACGTGGGCTTAAGCCCGCGGGCGCATGGGTCTGGCCTGTTCAAACGCGGCGAAACCCAGGTGCTGGCGCTGGTGGCTTTGGGCACGCCGCGCGAGGCGCAAAAGCTGGACGGGCTGTATCCAGAAGAGAGCCGCCGCTTTATTCACCATTACAACTTCCCGCCCTTCTCCACGGGCGAGACGTGGCCCTTGCGCGGGCCCAAACGACGGGAAATCGGGCACGGCGCGCTGGCGCAAACGGCTCTGGAACCCGTTATCCCCGCGGAGGAGTCGTTCCCGTATACCATTCGCGTCGTCTCTGAAGTGTTGTCCTCCAACGGCAGCACCAGCCAGGCCAGCATTTGTGCTTCCAGCCTGGCGCTGATGGACTGCGGCGTGCCGATTAAGCGGGCCGTGGCGGGCGTAGCTATGGGTCTGGTGACCGATGGCAAGAAGTACGCCATTTTGACGGACATTCAGGGCGTCGAAGATCACCTGGGCGACATGGACTTTAAGGTTGCCGGCACTTCCGCCGGCGTGACGGCGCTGCAAATGGACATCAAAATCGGCGGCATTTCCACGGAAATGATGGCTGAAGCGCTGGAACAGGCGCGGCAGGGACGCATGATTATCCTGGAATCCATGGCGGCCACCCTGGCTGAACCGCGCCCGGAGTTGAGCAAGTGGGCGCCGCGCATGGAAAGCATCAAGATTGACCCCAGCAAAATCGGGGCGGTCATTGGCAAAGGCGGGGCCACCATTCGCAGTCTGGAAGAGAATTACGACGTTTCCATTGATATCCAGGACGACGGCACGATTTTCATTGCCGGCATTGACGGCGTCAAAACCGACGAAGCCATTGACTACATCAACACCCTCACGCGCGGCCCAGAACTGGGCCAGGTTTACACAGGCAAAGTGGTGCGCATTGAGAGCTTCGGCGCTTTCGTGGAACTGCTGCCGGGCACAGATGGCATGGTGCACATCTCCCAACTGGCGTCGCAGCGGCTAGACCGGGTGGAAGATGCGGTCAAGCTAGGCGACGAAGTGATGGTCATGGTCACGGACGTGGACGAAAGCTCCGGCAAAATCCGGCTGTCGCGCCAGGCTGTGCTGGAAGGGTGGACGCTGGAAGAGGCGCGTGACCGGGACATGCCCGGCGGCGGCGGTAAGCGTTCCAACGGCAGCAGCAGCCGCGGCGGCGGTCGTGGCGGCGACCGGGGTGACAGGGGCGACCGCGGCGGCAGTCGCGGCGGCAGCCGTCCACCCCGCCGCGGCGGTGACCGGCGCAACTAAAACCCGCGCTGCCGCGTAAAGCGGGCGACAGAAGCTTTCGCTTCCTGCGCGCCCATCATTGAGATTTAACGCCCCAACCGTGCGCGCGCGATTGGGGCGTTTTATTTGGGGGCAAAAGGAAATTTGCCCGCGCACAGCCTTTACAGCTTTGGTATAATGGCGGCATTATCGCCATATCAGGCGCAGAAACCGGGATGCAGCCCATAGATAGACCTGGTTTCTACGCTTAACGCGCCAGAGGCCGCCCGTGCGCCGCCAGGGATACCAAAACATGGAAACAGAAAGCCAGGAACTCACGCCGCCAGCGGCAACAATAGAGGAAAATGCCGGCACATTGCCCGCATCGCCCACCTGGAGCATCCGCACCAAGCGGGCAGTAGTATCGGGCCTGCTGGTGGCGCTGCTGCTGTTTTTCTACCAGTTTCGCGGCGTCCTGATTCCGGTCATTATGTCCGTCGTCGTGGCTTACGTGGTGCTGCCGCTGGTTAACCTGCTGCACCAGCGCACGCGCCTGACGCGCACGCTGTCCATCGTTGTCGTTTATCTACTGATCCTGGCGGCGCTGCTGGCGATCCCCATTACCACCATCCCCTCGATTATCAGCGAAGCCAACGCCCTGATTGAACGCACGCCTACCTATCTGCAAGACCTGGGCGACTTTCTCAGCCGTCCCTTCACCGTTGCCGGCTTTACGGTTCCCCTGGACCAATATCCCATTCTGGATCAGGTCTACGCCAGTCTGGCGGATAACGTCGTGCAAATTGCCCAATCTATCGGGCGCGAGTCGGTGAATGTGCTGGGCAATGTCGCCGGGGCCACCCTGTCTACCATTGGCTGGATCATCATCATCCTGGTGCTGTCATTTTATATGGTCAAGGATTTCCGGCAGCTTTTCGATTCCACTGTCCACCTGATCCCATTGCCATACCAGGGGGATGCGTACCGTTTGGGCGTGGAAATCAGCCAGACCTGGAATGCGTTTTTGCGCGGGCAGCTTTTGTTGTGCCTGGTGGTGGGCACGGCCACCTTTATTCTGGCGTTGATGGTGGGGTTGCCGAATGCCCTGGTGCTGGCGTTAATTGCCGGCATTGCCGAATTCATCCCCAATCTGGGGCCGGCGCTGGCAGCCATTCCGGCTATATTGGTGGCGCTGTTTCAAAGCCAGTCCAGTTGGCTGGGCATGAATATGTCGCCGCTGCTGTATGCCGTCATTGTTCTGGGTATCTACATCCTGATCCAACAGGTAGAGAACATTGTGTTAGTGCCGCGCATCATTGGCCGCAGCCTGAACCTGCACCCATTTGTGGTCTTTCTGGGCGCCGTGGCCGGGGCCAACGTAGCCGGCATCCTGGGCATTTTGCTGGCTGCGCCCATTCTGGCTACCTTGCGGCTGCTGCTGCTCTACATGTTCCGCAAACTGTCTGATCTCCCGCCCTTCCCGCTATCGGAACCGGCTCTGTCCCGGAAATCAGGCGCCAGATCGTGGCTCCCCTGGCGAGCAGCCAGGGTGTCACGCGAGGTCGCTACAGACAGCCGGCGCGAAACAGCCATCGAAGCCTCCAAGCCAGGCGCAGCAGGGGATCAGGGATGAGCGAGTGGGTCATCCGGTTGGCGCGGCTGGAAGATGAAGCGGCGGTGCGCGCCCTGTCTGCGCACATCTGGGAGGGGGATGACTACGTGCCCGATACGTTCGCGGATTGGGTGGCTGATCCCCTGGGTCGTTTCTATCTGCTTTTTGCCGCAGACCGGCTGGCTGGTTTTGGCAAGTTGACTTGCCTGGCTGCCGGCGAATGGTGGTTGGAAGGGCTGCGCGTTCATCCGGACTTTCGCGGTCAGGGTATTGCCCGCGCCCTGCATAACTACGCCGTGGCCCTGGCAGAAGAAATGGCTGCGGGGGTACTGCGCTTTGCCACCGCTTCCACCAACCTGGCGACGCACCACCTGGCGGCATCCACCGGCTTTACGCTGGTGTCGCGTCACCTGCTGGCAACGGCGGCGGCTGCGCCGCTGCCGGCAATTACCCCCGGCCCCTTTCAACCAGCCGGCCCGGATCATTACGCCGCCGCTGCCGCCTGGCTGACGCAGGCAGTGGTGCAAGAGATAACGGCGGGGCTATACGAGGATGGTTGGCAGTGGTTTTCGCTGCTGCCGGCATTGCCGGCATTGCTGGCTGCCGGCAGGGTATACACCTGGCGAAATAGTTCGGGCCTGGCGGTGGTGGACACCGCACATGACCCGGAACAGCCAGATGCGATGTGGATGAACCTGGCAGCGACGCAGGACGTGGCGGAAATGCCGGCGCTGCTGGCTGACCTGCGGCAGCTTGCCGCCTACCTGGGCAAGCAAACCATAAAGGGTAAACCGCCGGCGCTGCCGCAAATGAAAGCCTGGCTGTCCGCTGCCGGTTGGCAACTCAGCGAAGACCTGGAAATGTTCGTCTTCGCCCGCTCCCTGAGGCATCCCCGGTAGCGCCGGCTTCCAGCCGTCGCCAGCCAGCAAGGATGCTGGCGCTACGGGATGTTGGCGCTTTCTGACCACCGGTTACTCACCCCTGATCACTGGTCACTATTGACAAAGGAAACACATATGAACCATGACAAAGACGAAACGCTGGCGCAGACCGAAAACTTCATGGTCTGGCGCAGCGGCGAAGAGGGAGAAACCTTTTATCACGTGGAACTGGGCGGGTTGACCCTGCACTTTCTGGGCGATGAATGGGATGAATTTGTGGTCCTGATGAAAGAAGCCGGCGCCGCCAGATGAAGCCCTGGCACGAGCGAACGCGGACGCATCGTCCGGCGGCATCGGTGACGGGCAATTTTGGGCGCGTCTGCGCCCCCAATTGCCCATAAAAATGGGTGTCAGCCCCGTCCGCGGCGGCAGCCACCACGATTAAGCGCAGCGGTGCAGCAGCGCAGCGGCGCAGCGCTACCCATCAGCGCATATCGGCGTCCCATTATCTCAACTTAACGACGACTGCCACAAAGGAATCCGCCCATGTCTGAAAATGAGCCAACCATCGAATACGTGCCCATGATCCGCGATATGCCTGTGGATGAACGCCCCCGGGAGCGGTTTATGCACGCCGGGCCGCGCGCCGTCTCTTCGGCAGAATTGCTGGCGATCACGCTGCGCACGGGCGTGGGCGGGGAAAATGTGCTGCGGCTGGCAGAACGGCTGTTGGTACAGATGAATGGTTTGGCCGGGTTGGCTCAAGCCAGCATTGCCGAGATCACCAGCGTCAAGGGAATTGGCCCCACCAAAGCGGTGCAGATACAGGCGGCGCTGGAATTGGGGCGGCGGATGTTGGCAACTGCGCCGCAAGAAAGCCCACGTATTACTTCCCCGGCCGACGCCGCCAACCTGCTCATGTCCGAAATGATGTTCCTGGAGCAGGAGCATTTGCGCGTGATTCTGCTGAATACACGAAATAACGTCCTCAAAATGCCGACTATTTACGTAGGCAGCCTGAACACATCGGTGGTGCGCATTGGCGAAATTTTCCGCGCCGCCATCAAAGAGAATGCCGCCGCGTTGATTGTGGCGCACAACCACCCATCCGGCGACCCCACCCCGTCGCCCGAAGACGTGCGCGTGACGCAAGAACTGGTGAAAGCGGGCAAGCTGCTGAACATTGAAGTGCTGGACCACATTGTCATTGGCCGGCAGCGGTTTGTGTCCTTGAAAGAGCGGGGACTGGGGTTTGGGTAGGGCAGGAGCGCTTTGGGGAGGGGAGGAAAAGAAATGGTTAA
>JAGVTM010000394.1 GCA_019136785.1 Chloroflexota bacterium
CAGCAGCGTCCGCTCGACGCTGTTGAGCGAGGCGTTCGCCGTTGAATCTTCTCCCACAAACCAATCCACCGCCTGATAGTTCGCCAGCGTGACAGTCTGCCCGGCGACAGCCTCATTCACGCTGCTGTCAAAGGCCACGCCGCAGCCTGCCAGCGCTTGCGCGTGCTCCACCGCGTAATCGTACCGGTTCATCCGTTCTAGAAACATCCGTTCCGTATTGCCCAGCGTCGGGCCGTCATCCTGGGTGATCATGCTGCTTTTGTCCAGGCGGTCGAACCCGTCCACCAGCAGCAGGGCGGCGCTGCCGCTGTCGGGCGCGCGCACCGCCTCCACAGGCGTCGGGAAGGATTCGCCGCCGGCATTCAGGGCAGTCACGCGGAAGTAGCGCAGTTCGCCGGGCTGCACCCCAGAAATGGTCAGACTGGTGTTGTTCGTGACCGTGCCATTGTCAAAGCCACGCCCGTTAGGGCTTTGATACACTTTGTAACTGAGCGCGGCATCTCCCCCGGCGCCGCCGGCAGGCGGCGCTGCCCAACTGATGGTCACCTGTCCGGGGGCAGTGGTGCGCGCCAGCAGGTGGGTGGGCGTCTCTGGCAGCAGGTGGACAGGCTGGTTATCCCGATTGGCAAAATAGCGCACGATCCCCTGGAAAGCGGCGCGGGCGGCAATCTGGCGGAAACGCGGCTCTTTCAGATCATCCGCGTCGCCTGGGTTTTCCGTATCGTGAAAAGCAATCTCCACCAGCGTGCCCGGCATGGTGGAAAGTTCGCGTAGTTCGCCAAAGTTGGCGCTCTTCAAACCGCGATCAACCCAGTTGGGATTCCATTCCACCCGTAAATCGCTGACGATTTCTGCCTGCACGAAGTTGCGCAGTTCCACGCTACCTGGCGTGGCGCCGCCGTCGTAGATAAAGGCTTCCGTGCCGCTGGCGTTGCAGCAGTTGGTGTGCCAGGAGAGAAAAACCGCGTCCTCGTTGGCGTACCCTTTGGCTAATTCCCATTCCGCATAAAGGGGCCGGGCAACCACGTCATTGGGGGCGTCGCCATATCCCTGGAAGGCGGCATAGTGCAGGGCGGCTTCCTCAAAGCGGGGTTCGCCGCTGTCCCCTACGCCGCCGCCAAAACGGACGGCGTCGGCAATGACCACCTGATCCAGGTCGCTGGACTGGTTAAGCAGGGTGACAGAGCCGCTGCTGCCGGCATCAAAATAATACTCCCCCAGAAAACGCCACGTCTGTCCATGGACTTCTTGCGACAGCGCCACCTCCGTGTCGCCGCCGGCATGGTGCACCACGAAACGCGCGTCCACGCTGCGGTTGCCGCTGTGTAGATACCAGACGTACACCGGATACCAGCCCGCGATAGGAACCGTGGGCGTCCAGGTGGCGGTCGCCGTGGTTGTGTTGGCTGTGTAGGCATAGCGATAAGTCAGGCCGCCATACCCTGGCGAGAGGCTGGTCGTCCAGGAACCCGTTTCGGCGTAGCCCGGCGCGCCGCCATCGTTGTCTACAATGATTTCCTGGGCGTTGACTGACCGCTCGCGCACCAGCCAGACGTTGGCTCCTGCGTTCCACAGGTAGCGGGCCAGATAATAGACGACGGCTTCGGCGTTGGCGAAATCTTCCACGATGCCATACGTATTGCCCCGCTGCGTTAGCCAACTGCTGCCGTTCCACAACCAGCCATGTCCTGGACTGAGCCAGACCGTCTTACCGGAAAGCGCGCCTTCCGGCTGTCCCTGACCGGGCACAGGATGGTTGTCCGGCGCAGCGCCGCGACGATCCGGCGCCGGGTCGCTGTTACTGGGCATAGTGGGAATGGGGCGCGGCAGGGGCGGCAGGAAGTCGGAAATGGGGCGAAAGATGCCCTGTGCACCGGCGGCGCGCACGTGGATGTCGCGCAGCCCCAGTGGGTGCAGCGCCTGCACGATAGCCGCCACGATGGCGTCGCTGGCATAGGCGTCGAAAGCCGTTGCCAGGAAGGCGGTCGGCAGGCGTAAATCAACGGTAGCCTGACTGCCTGAAATAGCCACGCGCACCAACTGCGCGCCCGGCGGCAGCGGGGAGTCGTTGTCTTGCAGCAGCGAAATTATCTGGCTGGCGGCGCTGGCTGGCGACTGTGAAAATGCCGGCACAGCCGCCGCCATCACCAGCAGCAACAAAAGCAATACCAGAGGCAGGCGTTTGACGAGAGGCATAAAGTGTTCCTTGTGGCGCAACAGTTTAGACAGCCAATTGTATGCGACTGGCAAGGGGGCGCAAGTCGAGGTTCAGCCGGCCAGCGCAAAGTTATTCTTTTTATCTTTGCGTTCTTTACGGTGAATGGTAACTATTTTCTTCGCGTCCGGAGTCGAGGCTTCAGCCGGCCAAAGTTATTCTCTTTATCTTTGCGTTCTTTGCATCTTTGCAGTGAATAGTTTGCCCTTATGTTGGACACGCTGCCACAGTTGCACGATAATGTACCTGCGTATGTCTGAATTCCTCGACCTGATCCCCCCATCTGTGGCCCTGGCTCGCCTTCTAGCTGCCACGCCGCGGCGCTGCCAGCCGGAGACCATTGCTGCTGCGGGCGCTCTGGGCCGCGTGGCCTTTGCCGACATCGTTGCCCGGCACGCCTTGCCGCCTTTCTCTCGCTCGGCAGTGGACGGGTACGCCGTGCGCGCCGCCGATACGCATGGAGCCAGCGACAGTTTGCCGGCATACCTGCGCCTGGCCGGCGAAGTGCCCATGGGCGCAGCAGCCGGCTTCGCCTTGCAGCCTGGCGAATGTGGTTTGATCCACACGGGCGGCATGTTGCCTGAAGGAGCCGACGCGGTGGTCATGGTGGAGTACACCCAAACGCCGCTGGCGGGCGAAGTGGAACTGTGGCGCGCCGTGGCGCAAGGGGACAATGTCATTCACGCTGGCGAGGACGTTGCCGTTGGTGACGTAATTCTTACTGCCGGCAGCCGCCTGCGCCCCGCCGAGATTGGCGGCTTAATGGCCTTGGGCATGACAGAACTGGAGGTGGCCCGCCGCCCGCGCGTGGGTATTCTCTCTAGCGGCGACGAACTGGTTCCGCCGGGGCAGCCGCTCCGTGCGGGGCAAATTTACGACGTCAATACCTACACCCTAAACGCTTTGGTGACGCAGGCTGGCGGGCATCCGGTGACCTACGACCTCATTCCAGATCAGATGGCGGCTTTTCGCGCAGCGGCAAGCCGGGCGTTGGTGGAGTGTGATCTGGTGGTGTTTACCGCAGGCTCCTCCGTCAGCGTGCGCGATCTGACGGCGCAGACCATTGCCGAACTGGGCCCCCCCGGCGTGCTGGTGCATGGCGTTAATGTGCGGCCCGGTAAACCCACCATTCTAGCCGTGTGCGCGGGCAAAGCCGTTATTGGGCTGCCCGGCAACCCCGTCAGCGCCTTGGTCATCGCCGGGCTTTTCGTCACACCCCTGATTGAGACTCACCTGGGACTGCGCCAGCAGCGCCCGCGCCCGGCCGTACCTGCCCGCCTGGGGCTGAATCTGGCTTCGCAAGCCGGGCGCGAAGAATGGGTTGCCGTGCGTCTGCAAGCTACGCCTGACGGCTACCTGGCCCAACCTGTCTTTGGCAAAAGCAACCTGATCTTCACCTTAGCGCGCGCCGACGGTTTAATCTGCATCCCCGCCGATGCCAATGGACTGGCTGCTGGCGCCCTGGTGAACGTCCTGTTGTGGGTCTGACTGCAACCAAAGGATGACGGCAGGCTATGGGAGACAGAAACCCAGCAATTCACATTCTCCTTGCCACCTCTAATCATGAATCCCCTCACCCTTTCTGAAAGTCCCCTTCCCCCTGCATGAATCCCCTTGCCAGAGAAGGGGTAATGGTGGGCGAAGGTCGCGCAGCGCCCCTTGTCTTCTGCGAAAGCCCCCTTCCCCCCTGCAGGAATCCCCTTGCCAGGGAAGGGGTAATGGTGGGCGAAGGTCGCGCAGCGCCCCTTGTCTTCTGCGAAAGCCCCCTTCCCCCTGCAGGAATCCCCTTGCCAGGGAAGGGGTAATGTAGGGCGAGGGGCGCGTAGCGCCCCTCGCCCTCTCCAAAAGCCCCCTTCCCCCTGGGGGAAGGGGGTTGGGGGCTTCCTTTACACCGGTTTCTACCACCCTCCAAAGCAGCAACCCGTTCAAATTGAGAATTGCTGGCAGAAACTGGCAAGATTTGACAAAAAACGACAGCAGGATACAATGATGGTAGCTCCCCCAAGGGGTGGAAATACTACTAGCGCCTGTTAGTGGTCCACCCTGCTTATGGCTCCCTGGAGGCTTCCCATACAGCGCCCGCTGTAAGGGAAGCCTCAATTTTTTGGCAGCACTGGCAGATAGATTTGCCCTGCCGGCAGCAAGTACAGATTCGGCAATATCCCCGCGCCCAACGCCCCATCCCCCCCTGGCGCAGCCAGCTCTAACAAGTCTGCGCTTACCGTCGCCGGCGGCGTCCATGGCGCCGCGCTGCACGCCATTAACTGGGCTGCCAGCGCGGCTGCCCCTGGCGCAGCAAATGACGTACCTAACCCCCAATCGTACTGTGTGGTAGTAAATGCTGTGTCCGGGTCCCAACCGGTGACGCAATATTCGGGATGCCCTTGATGCCGGCAGGCAGTCACCAACGCGGCTATGTGGCAGTCGCCCGCGTCGCGGGGGATACCGCCGCCCAGCAGAGCCACGTCTCCCTGGTTAGCATAGCAGGCCAGTTCCCCTTGCCAGGTGACAGCCGTGACGCCCAACACGCGCGGATCGGCGGCAGGGAAAGGCATCGGCTGCGGCGCGGCGGTGAAGGCCGAATCATTGCCGGCGGCGGCGACTTGCAGAATGCCGGCATTTTCCACCGTCTCCAACATCTGCGCAATGCCCACCGTTGTAGTGGCGCTGTCCGGGCTGGCTTCTATCACCAGGCTGTAATTAAACACCGCCCCCGCCAGCGTGTTGCTAACCGCCAGCGTTTGCGTCACCATCGTATTCATTGCCTGGAACAGGGTGAACAAGTCGCCGATGCCCGTGTCGTTTAACACCCGCACCAGATGGACGTCCGCCTCCGGCGTCACCGCCAGGGCCGTGCTGGCGGCGAATGTGCCATGGGCGGGCACATCATACGCCCCTGCCGGCAGCGTTGCCGGCAGCGTGTAAGGGGCTGAAGCGGTCACCGTTGCCCCGGCTATGGTCACCGGTACGCCGCCATCCTCTGCACTGACGCTGTACGGCAGCGTGTCAAACAAGACCACCCGCACATCCTCCCCCAGACAGTCAGACGGTGCGGCGACCAGCGGCGGCGCATCCGGCTCTTGTGGCCCTGCCGGGCTGCCGGCCACGTACTCTTCATCCGCGCCAATGATCAGGTAATCTGGCCCGGCGGTCACAGAGCCCATGCTGTTAATCATGGCTACGGCGGCGTCAACAGACATCTCCGCCAGCGCATACAGCCGTATTTCATTGCACCCTGGCGGCAGCGTGGCTGTGCGCAGCGGCAGTCGCGCCAGTTCTGCCAGCCCTGGCAGCAGCGACGCCACGATATCAATTTGGGCGCACGACCCGCTGAGGATGACGCGCCCAGGCAGATAAGAAAGCCAGCCCAGGTTTTCTGTTGTGGCGGTTACGCTTAACGGGGCCGCCGCAGCCACGACCTGCGACAACACCTGACCCGCGTACAGTGTATCGGTGGTAACTTCATAAAGCTGTACTACGGCTCCCGGCGGGTAAATTATGCCGCCGATAGGCGGCGGCGCTTCTCTGATGTAGGCGTTTGTCTCGCTGTAAGTGCGCAGGGGTTTCAATGTCTGCGCCGCCACTAACGCCTGTGTGACGCTGAGGATGTTGGTTGGCTCGCCAATCAAGGCTACGTGCCGCCCGGTGCCGGCAACTGACGCCGCTGCCGCTCTGGATGGCGGCGACAAAGCGCGTTCCCAACTCCACAGACACAGAATCGCTGTCATCAAAATGAATAGAATGATCATTCCTTTGCGCATGGAACACTCCTCGGGGCGGTCAGTTTATCAGTCGTGTCCTGACACAAATCAGGGTGAATGGGGGGAACGATGGCAGACAAAACCTATTATCAGCAGCTCCCCCTTCTGTGTCAACTTGCTCCTTTATCGGGCAGCAATTCTCATTTTGGCTGCACAGCCTGCGGCTGAATAGCCGCCAGGGGTGGGGTCATGGAGGGCGAGGGGCGCGCGGCGCCCCTCGCCCTCTCTGGAAAGCCTCCTTCCCCCTGTAGGGGGAAGGAGGTTGGGGGATAGGGGCTTCTCTTGCGTCATTGATCCCCACCAACAGCTTCCAATTGAGAATTACTGTTTATCGGGAATTGCTGGCGCGTGGCCCTGCCAGTTCTGAAGAGCTACCTACGGCTTGACCGTCGTGGGCGCATAGGCGCGATAGAGCAGGCCGAAAAGCGGGTAGTAAGTGACCGCGCCGTTCGCATCGGTCACGGCTAACTGTTCGTCGCTGAAGCCGAGCGCGGCGATATTGTCTGCCAGCGCGTACACCAGACGGTTGCCGTCCAGATCATAGACTGCTGCGCTGTGGGCGTCGGCTGTGGCAATGCGGCTTTCGTAGAGGGCCACCAACGCCCGCGCATTTGGCGCTGCCGGCGCGCGCTGCCGTTGGTCGCCGCCATTTTCGGTGGGGATATGCCGGATCAAATTGCCGTCGCGATCATAGATGTCCACAGCGTCATCGTCATTGATGATAATTCGGTCGCCATGCACCAGCACGTCGGCTTTGCCATCGGTGGGCACATGACGGATCAGGTTGCCATCTTTGTCGTAGATGTCTACCGAATCGTCGTCAATGATGATAATGCGGTCGCCGTCCACTTTCACGGTGGCCCGTCCATCGGTAGGTACGTGGCGCAGCAGGTTGCCGTTGCGGTCGTAGATGTCTACGGAATCGTTGTCAATGATGATAATGCGGTCAGCGGTAACGATCACATCCGCCCGCCCATCGGTGAGCA
>JAGVTM010000287.1 GCA_019136785.1 Chloroflexota bacterium
GATCTGGTGCGCCGCGTGATTGACCCGCCATTGCCGCCCCAACTGGTGGTGGGTTTGGGACTGGATGCCCCGCCGCCGCAGCCAGACGCCGCCGTTCGTTTTCGCCAGAAATATGGCATTGAGGGGGATTTTATCCTCTACGCTGGGCGCATCACCGAAGCCAAGAATGTGCCTGAACTGCTGGATTATTTTCAACAATTTTGCGCGCAGCACCCGCGTCCGTTAAAGCTGGTATTGCTGGGGCAGCCCCACATGCGCCTGCCAGCCCTGGCAAATATCCTGCCGTTGGGGTTTGTTTCCGAACAGGATAAACACGACGCTATGCAGGCTGCTGCCGTATTCGTCATGCCCTCTACCTATGAAAGCCTGTCTATTGTCTGCCTGGAGGCGTGGCACGCAGGCACGCCTGTGCTGGTCAATGGCGAGTGCGCGGTGTTGAAACACCAATGCCGGCAAAGCCAGGGGGGCCTCTACTACACCAGCTACGACGAATTTGCCGCCGCCCTGCGCCGCCTGCTGGTTGAACCATCGCTGCGCCAGCAGCTAGGCGCAGCCGGTCGCGCTTTCGTGCAGCGCACATACCATTGGCCCGTTATCCGCGCCCAATACCAGGCGATCTTGCAAACCCTGTTAGCCCCCGCCTGACCAGCCAGCCCCCTTCTTCTCGCCGCATGACCTATATCCCATTGTGTCCAGCCTGACGCTGCTCTACTTTGTAGTGGTTGGTTATTTTTATTTAGCTGCGTCTGCGCCCACCAATGGTCAGGTCACATGCGTCGTGTTAGAACCGCCCTGTTGATTGTCGTTATTCTATTTGGCGTTGCTGCTGCCGCCGCCCCCCTCCATTCGGAGACAACAGCCGTGCTAGGTCTGGCTCCCCGCATCTGGGAAGTAGACCTGTCGGCTTTTAGCCAGACGTGTAGCAACGGCGTCAAGGACTGCCAGGAAAGCTCGCCCGCCCTGGTTGACGTCAACGCGGACGGGTACCCGGATGTGGTGGCGGCGACCAACAAAGGGTACGTGGTGGCTGTGCGTCACGATGGCGTCATTTTGTGGGCGGTAGATACGGCGGCGGCGTTTGGCATGAATGCCGGCACGCAAAGCATCAGCGCCTCCCCGGCCGTTGGCGACATAGACGGCGATGGTTGGCCCGAAATTGTCGTTGGCGGCGGGCACACCAACGATGGCTGTTCTTTCGCCCACCACGGCGGCGTGATTGTCCTGGAACACAATGGGTCTATCCGCCCCGGCTGGCCTCGCCTCAGCGTAGACCAGAACGGCGACGGCTGCCGCGACACCGTTTATAGCTCCCCGGCTCTGGGCAACCTGGATAGTGATGCGGCGCTGGAGATTGTCGTTGGCAGCTTCGACAAACGCATTTACGCCTGGAATCCCGACGGTTCGCTGCTGCCTGGCTTCCCCCCCGACAGCTACCACCGCAGTCGTTTCCCCACCTGGCCCGACCTGGTCGGTCGCCTGACGGACACCATCTGGAGTTCACCCGCCCTGGCAGACGTTGACCGGAACGGTCAGCTAGACATTTTTGTGGGCAGCGACGAGGGCAGTTACGACAGCCGCTTTGGCGGGGACGCCCAGAGTTGGACCTGCCCCTATGCTGCTCCCCCTGGCGGGCTGGCGGGTTACTGCGGCGGCTCGCTCTATGGATTGACCGCCGGCGGCGACTATCTGCCGGGCTTTCCCCGCTATGTGCTGGAGACGGTGCAATCGTCCCCAGCCGTGGCCGATGTCAATGGGGATGGCTACCCCGAAATTTTCGTAGCCACAGGCACGTACTATTACAACCACAGCCCGTCCCATCCCACGGACGGGTTTGCTGTGCATGCCTGGGATCGGCATGGCAACCAACTGCCCGGCTGGCCCGTTTCTGTAGGCGGCGCGGTTCCTGGATCGCCGGCGGTGGGCAACATTGCCGGCAGCGCCGCCCCCGAAATCATCATCCCGGCCTTCGATTCCAAAATTTACGCCTTCTTCGCCAACGGGCAGCCCGTGCCCGGTTTTCCCATGACGCCCCGGCGCGAACAGGGGCAAACGGGCGTGCAGTTTGCCGACAGCGTTGTCCTGGCAGATTATGACGGCGACGGTCTGATGGAGATTTTTATCAACAACAGTTGGAGCGTTACCGTTGTGGATGGCGGCGGGCAGCAGTTAACGGGCGACAATTTTCCTCACAACACCTTGCCCATTTACTACGCCTTTGGCTCGCTCTTGAACAATCCTGCCGTGGGGGACATAGACGGCGACGGACGGCTGGAACTGGTGGTGCAAAACAGTAAACTGTATGCTTTTGATCTGCCCCAGGCTGCCGGCAAAGCCGACTGGCCCATGTTCAAACAAAACCCACAGCGCACAGCTACCTTGCAGCGCC
The DNA here is from genome assembly GCA_019136785.1 of Chloroflexota bacterium. Taxonomy (GTDB): domain Bacteria; phylum Chloroflexota; class Anaerolineae; order Promineifilales; family Promineifilaceae; genus JAGVTM01. The sequence continues at coordinate 2,387 of JAGVTM010000287.1, forward strand.
CGGCGCATATCTCTTTCACACCCAGCGCCGTGCATCTGTTCCAGCAAGTAGGCGCCGCCGCTCCCCCGGCCCATAACCTCTCCCTGCAAAACCTGGGGGATGAACATTTGACCTGGCAGGCTGCCCCGCCGCCTGCCGTTAACCTGTCTCACACAAATGGCGCGCTGCCCCCTGGCGGCGCAACGGCCACCACTATTGCGCCTGAACAGCTATACACCGAAGGCATTTTCTCCCTGGGTTCGCTATACCTGACCGCCACTGCCAATGGTCACCCTGTTGCCGGCAGTCCTTCCCTCGTGCCTATTACCCTCATCGTTGGCGACATCCACCACGTGTACACCCCTATCCTCTCGCGTTAAAAATCATCTTCCCCTGATAAGGATAAGGAAGGGCAGCCCCGTTTTAGAAAGCAAATTGGCAAACGGGGAGTAAACCCCCATCCCCCATCACCCAACCTCCTTCCCCATAAAGGGGCAGTCTCCCAGGGGGATGGGGCTTTTCGGAGAGGGTGAGGGGCGCGCAGCGCCCCTCGCCCTACATTACCCCTTCCCCGGCCCTTGATGGGCGCATATTCACTGCCAGATACTCCACAGGAAAAGGCATCAGTTAACCCTCCCCAGAGTTCGCACGGGCCAGCGCATTCAAGCCGCCGCCGGCGGCAGCTTCCTCCTCTGGGCATTGCCCCCTTCTCATTATTCTCTAACCCCTTGCCCCACACCTGTGCCTGTCCCCATTTATGACCAATATCCCACCCTGCCTCGATTCGCCTGTGCTGTGTTTTACACGCAAAGTGCAGCCTGTCTCGTATCCTTCCGGCATTGTGTTCAACCCGTACATACCTGATTGGCATCATTCCGAGAAGACAGAGAGACTCATGAAATCAGCAAAACTTGTGATCATTCTCCTGGGCGTTTTCGCCGCCGGCATTTTCGCCGCCCTTTCCCTGATAGCCGTTCCCGTCAGCTATTCTGATTCGCCCGCCCCCAACGGCGGCGTGGCGCCGCGCAAGTGGGAAACAGATTTGACCGCCTACAGCAAGACGTGCAGCAATGGCTCCAAAGATTGCCACTTTAGCTCGCCCGTCCTGGTGGATATGAACGGCGACAATCTATTAGATATCGTGGTGGGTACAAACAAAGGATATGTGGTCGCCATTCGTCATAATGGCGCTATTCTCTGGGTGCGTGACGTGGCGCCCGCTTTTGGCATGGCTGCCGGCATGCAGGAAATCGCCTCCTCTCCCGCCGTGGGGGACATTGACAACGACGGTCTGCCCGAGATTGCCGTGGGCGTGGGCACCACCGCCAACCATTGCAGCCCGGTACACCATGGCGGTCTCATTGTGTTAGAACACGACGGCGCCGTCAAGAGCGGCTGGCCCTACCAATCGCAAGATCACGAAGGAGATGGCTGCCGCGACAGCATCTACAGCACCCCGGCGCTGGTTAATCTGGACAACGACGCCCAACTGGAAATCGTCGCGGGCGGTTTTGACAAGCGCATCTATGCCTGGAACGCCAACGGCACGCTCGTGCCCGGCTTCCCCCCTTCCAGCTACCATCGCTACCGCCTGCCCGACTGGCAAGACCTGATCGGTCGTCTGGCTGACACCATCTGGAGTTCCCCGGCCATCACCGACGTAGACCGCGATGGCTACCCGGACATTTTCATTGGGGCGGATGAAGGCAATTATGATTCCCGCTATCCGGGCAACGCGCAGGGCTGGAACTGCCCTTATGCCTTGCCGGCTGGCTGGCCCGGCGGCTACTGCGGCGGTTCCCTGTACGGTCTGAAGCGGGACGCTTCTTATATCATGGGCTTTCCCAAATACATTTTGGAAACGGTGCAATCTTCGCCCGCCATCGCTGACGTCACAGGCGATGGCTATCCCGACATCTTCGTGGGCACAGGCACCTTTTACTACAACAACAGTCCGGCGCATCCCACCCAGGGCTACGTGCTGAACGGTTGGGATCACGAAGGGCAGCCGCTGCCTGGCTGGCCTAAGCAGTTGAGCGGCGTGGCCCCGGCGTCGCCCGTCATTGGCGACATTGCCGGCAACAGCGCGCCAGAAATTATTGTGCCCACGTTCGATTCCAAACTGTACGCCTTTTTTGCCAATGGTCAGCCCGTCCCCGGTTTCCCCATGACGCCCCGCCGCGAGCAAGGGCAGACGGGCGTCACCTTTGACCAGAGCGTCGTGTTGGGCGACTACGACGGCGACGGCAAAATGGAGATATTCCTCAACAACAGTTGGACGGTGACCATCGTGGATGGCAATGGGCAGCAGCTAACGGGTGATAACTTCCCCAACAATACCAAACCCATTTATTACACCTATGGCTCGCTGCTGAACAGCCCGGCTGTGGGCGATATTGATGGGGACGGCAAACTGGAGTTGATTGCCCAAAACAGCAAAGTGTATGCCTTTGATCTGAACAGTTCTTCCGCAGCCGTGGATTGGCCCATGTTTAAGCGGGACGCGCAGCGCACCAGCGCCATTCCGGCGCCGCCACAGCTTCATCTGGCTGTGGACAATATCACCATGCTGCACGGTATTGACGAACCGGGGAACGCCAAAAAGACGCTCGTTATCCCCAACACCTCTGCCGAACCGTTTTCCTGGTCGGTGACCACGATTGGCCCCGGCATGTGGGCGCAGCCCACGTCGGGCACAATCATGCCCGGCGATAGCGCGGAGGTGGAGATCACGGTGTTGGTGCACAACTATGCCGAGGGCGTTTACATGGTCGGCGAGGTACAGATTAACGCCAGCGCCAATGGGCAGCCGATTGCCGGCAGTCCCGCGGAACTCCCGGTGACGCTTCACCTGGGCGTTATCCGCGACGTGTATATGCCGGGCGTCATGCAGCCATAGCTACCTGACCGCCTCTGGCATTGGCAAAACGGGGTAAGGGGGCTACTATTGCCGGCATGTTGCGCCTGCTGTTCCTCTCCCCGGCTTACCCCCCATTCCCCGGCGGCGGCGAACGTTACGTGCAATCCCTGGCCCACGCCCTCAGCCGGCGTGGGCACCAGGTTACGGTCATTACCAGCGCCGCCGCCGCCGAAGCAGATTACTGGCAGCAGAGCCGCCCTCAGCCCCCGGTCGCCAGCGCCGATGGGCCGGTGATCGTCGTGCGCTGTCCCTTGCGCCCTGCTGCTGGCGGGTGGGCTGCCCTGGCAGCCCGCCGCCGCCTGATGCTGGGACTCTCCTGGCTGCCGTTCGTCTCGTTGGCCTGGCTGCGCCGCCTGGCGTCTGCTTTTCCGCCTATGGTTGGCCTGGAAGCCGCCCTGGCGCAAACGCCGCCCCCTGACCTGATCCACGCCTTCAACCTCTCCTGGGAATACCCGGCGCTGGCTGGCTGGCGTTACGCCCAGGCGCACAACCTCCCTTTCCTGCTCACCCCTTTCGCTCACATTGGCCTGGGCAACGATGCGTCCGCGGCTCGCACCGTCACCATGCACCACCAGCGCCGCCTGCTGGCAGATGCCGAAGCCGTTCTTCCCCTGACTGAGCTGGCGGCAGATGCGCTGCCGCAGCACGGAATCCACTGCCGGCGCCTGGCGGTCTTAGGCGCTGGCGTAGATCCAAACCCGGCGGCTGATCTTCAACTGCTGGCTCGCTTCCAACTCTCCCCCCCATTTGCTTTGTTCATTGGTCGCGCCAACGCCGACAAAGGCGCGCTGGACGCCGCCCGCGCTGTCCTCAGGCTGCGCCAACAGGGGATAACCATTTCGCTGGTTCTGGCGGGGAGCGCCACGCCAGAGTTTGAGCGCTTCTACGCCCGCCTGTCGCCACTGGAACAGGCAGCCATCCGTCACATTGGGCCCATCAGCGAGGTGGAAAAGCACGCCCTGCTGGCAGCCTGCGCCTTGCTGCTGCTGCCTTCGCGCACCGACGCCCTGGGGCTGGTGCTGCTGGAAGCCTGGCAGCATGCCCGCCCGGTGATCGGCGCGCGGGCGGGCGGTATTCCGGGCGTCATTGACGATGCCGTCAATGGCGTGTTGGTGGCTTATGGCGATGTGCCTGCGCTGGCGGAGGCGGTGGCTTACCTGCTGCGCCATCCTGAGCAGGCGGCGGCTATGGGGCGGGCGGGCCAGCAAAAAGTGGCTGCCGCCTATACCTGGGAGCAGGTGGCAGATCGCGCCGAGGCGGTCTACCACGCCGTTTGCCCCTTCCCCCACGCGGCGGCTGCCCATGCCTGAGGCTGCCCGTTGGCGCCAAGCCTCGTTGAGGCCGATTGCTCTGGGGCTGCTGCCTGGGTGCGTTTTCCTGGCTGTGTTAGCCTTTATGTGGCGCATTACCGATCTGGGCCACAGCGTGGCGGCTTATGGGGATGTGCTGGAAGTTGCCTGGGGCAGCCAGTGGTACGCCGCCGCCCTGCGCGGCGAGACGGCAGCCCCCTTTTTTTACCCACTTATTTTCTTTCCCGAAGGCTGTCAACAAGTGCACTCTAGACTTAAGGAGCTCTATTTCCTTCAAAGCCTCTTCTAGAAGGATTTGGG
>JAGVTM010000635.1 GCA_019136785.1 Chloroflexota bacterium
CACTGACCACTCACCACTATTGAAAGGAGATTGCACATGCCAGAGTATCTAGCTCCCGGAGTCTATATTGAAGAAGTGCCTTCTGGGAATAAGCCCATTGAAGGCGTCAGTACCAGCACGGCTGGCATGGTGGGGGTGACGCAGCGCGGCCCTGTCAACATGCCAACGTTGACCACCAGCTACGCCGATTTTGTGCGCAAATTCGGCGGCTACCTTGATCATCGGGTATTTACCAACAACCGCGACGCCTTGCCCTACGCCGCCGAGGGGTTTTTCATCAATGGCGGGCAGCGGCTGTACGTGACGCGGGTGGTAGGAACCAATGCCGGCTACGCCCAGGCTGAACTATATGGCACGCCGCGCACCGACCCTGCCAGCACCACCCTGACGCAGTTGGTGGCTGCCGGCGCGGATACGCTGCTGCTGGACAGCGGCAACAATATCGCCCAGGACGACATCTTGCTGATCAAAGATGGCGCGCGCGCCGAGTACGTCACCGCCCAAAGCGACCCCGTCGCCGCCGGCGTGCGCATCTTTGGCCGGCTGCAGGCGGTGCACAACAACGGCGACAACGTCACCCCGCAGACGCCCACGGACGATCAGGCGTTTGCCCCTAACGGCGCTTTCGCCGCCGGGGCGACAATGGTTGCGCTGGTGGATGTGCTGGACCTGGCGGCCACGGAAATTTTGCGTATTGCCGATACCGGCGACGCCGGGCTGACTGAATATGTGACGGTGGCGGCAGTAGATGCCGGCACAAACACCGCCACCCTCACCCTCCCCCTGCAATTTGCCCACGCCGCCGCTACCACCACCGTCATGCGCGTCACCTTAGCCGCAGGCGCGCCCAAAACATTGACAGACGATGTAGCCATAGGCGCGTTCATGCTCCCCCTGAACGATACTGCCGGCTTAGCCGCCAACGCGCTCGTGCAGCTCGGCAGCGAGTTCCAGGTAGTGCGCAACGTCGTTTCCTCCCTGTCTATCGTCACCTCTGAAACCGCTTTTGCCCACGCCGCGGGCGTTGAGGTGATCAAGCAGGTGGCTTTGCTGCGCGCCTACGCCCATTATCAGGGACAGTGGGGCAACCGCCTGCGCATCTCCATCCGCCACGGCAGCGTGCTGGACACTACGGTCACCGCCGACGTAGCCCAAAACGCCAACCCCATCAAACTGGCAGCCACCTTTGGCTTGGGGCCCGGCAGCGTGCTGGACATCAAGCGCGGCGCAACAGACATCGCCCGCGAGCGGGTGACCGGCGTCAGCACAGCCACGAACGAAGTGGACGTAGCCGGCGGCGCAGACGCGGATTTGCTGGCGAACGACACCGCTGCTTCGCTGGAATTTGACATAATCGTGGAACGCCTGGATGACCAGGGCAAAGTCGTGGAGAGCGAAGCTTTCCTCAACCTGGGCCTGGACCCGTCGCATAACCGCTACGCGCCCAAGATTGTGGGCGTCTTTGACGCGAATACGGGCGAACCTCAAGAAGCGGGCGAATCCGAACTGCTGCGCCTGGAAGACCTGGTGAGCGCCGCCGACCCCGGCGACCAACCCGCGCTGCGCCTGCTGCTGCCCTATGACGGCGTCAGCCGTACCCTCAGCGGCGGCGACGACGACCTGGCAACGATTGATAAGGCTATCTACATTGGCGCCGATGCCGCCGACCCCGACGACCGCACGGGCATCTTCACCATGAAGAGCATTGACGACATCAGCATTGTGGCTGTCCCTGGCCAGACGGATCAAGACGTGCAAAACAAGCTGATTGAACATTGCACCGAGATGCGCTACCGCTTTGCCGTGCTGGATTCGGCCCCCAACGCCAAAATGAAACAGGTGCAAACGCAGCGGCAGTTGTACGATACCACCTATGGGGCGCTTTATTATCCCTGGTTGGTCGTCAGCGATCCGTTTGGACGGAATGGGGACGTGTTGAACCTGCCGCCGAGTGGGCACGTTGCCGGCATTTACGCCCGCAGCGACGTACAGCGCGGCGTGCACAAAGCCCCCGCCAACGAAGTCGTCATGGGCATCCGCGACCTGCAAGTGCGCCTCACCAAAGGGGAACAAGACATCCTTAATCCCAAACACATCAACTGCCTGCGCGACTTCCGCGACATGAATCGCGGCTTGCGCGTCTGGGGCGCGCGCACCCTCAGCAGCGACGCCGAGTGGAAATACGTCAACGTGCGTCGCCTCTTCCTCTTTGTAGAGAAATCCATTGAGCGCGGCACACAGTTCGCCGTCTTTGAGCCAAACGCCGAACCGCTCTGGGGCACCATCAAACGCAGCCTGACCAACTTCCTCACCACCGTCTGGCGCAGCGGCGCGCTGGAAGGCACAAAAGCCGAAGAAGCGTTCTTTGTCAAAGTAGACCGCACCACCATGACCCAGGACGACATTGACAATGGTCGCCTGATCATCCTGGTAGGCATCGCCCCCGTCAAACCCGCCGAGTTCGTCATCTTCCGCATCAGCCAGAAAACCCGCGAAGCCACCGGGTAGAAGGCAGAAGGCAGAAAGCAGAAGTTGATTGTTTTCCGTTGCCTGTTGACTGTTATTTGTTAAAGGAGTGTGTAAATGGCTACTAATCGCCTTGACCCCTATGCCCAATATAACTTTCTGGTGGAAATTGACGGCGTTGCGCGCGCGGGTTTCACCGAAGTTGGCGGGCTGACTACCGAACAAGACGCGATTGACTATCGCGACGGCAATGAAACCGCCACAGTGCGCAAACTGCCGGGTCTGCGCAAATACAGCAACATCACCCTGAAGCGCGGCTTTACCCAGGATAAAGAGCTGTGGCAGTGGCGCAAAACCACCATTGACGGCCTCACCGAGCGCCGCTCTGGCTCCATTGTGCTGCTGGATGAAGCGCGCAACGAGGTGCTGCGCTGGAACTTCCGCGAGGGCTGGATCATCAAGTGGGAGGGCCCCGCCCTGAAAGCCACCGCCAATGAGATAGCCATTGAGTCGCTAGAAATTGTGCACGAAGGGCTGGAACTGGTGTGAGGTATGAAGGGGCGTAGCGAGTGAGAAATGGGGTTCTCCCGCTTTTTTGAGGACGGCGTATGATCACGACACCAGGGGTGTATTTTCAGCAGGTGGATAGAGGGCGGCCCTCGTTTCGGGGGCCAGCCGCCATTGCCCCGCTGCGGACGGATATTGCCGGCATTCTCGGCTACGCCGAACGTGGTCCCCTGCTGGTTCCTGTCAAAGTTACCAGTTGGCGACAGTTCACGACCGTTTTTGGCGACCCGCTGCCCTTTGCCTTCCTGCCCGAAGCCGTGCGCGGCTTCTTCGACAACGGCGGCGCCGCCTGCTACGTGGTGCGCGTGGCTGACCCCGATTCCCCGCCTGCCCACAAACCCGCCCGCGCCGCCGAACTTACCCTTGCCGGCAGCAATGGCCCGCCCCCGCCCGGGGGCGCGCCCGCGCTGCGCCTGTGGGCCAGCCACGGCGAACTCACCGACCCCGTCACCCAAAGCCCGCGCGTAGACGCCGCCGGTCGCCCTATCCGCTACGACAGCCCCGGCGCCTGGGGGAACAGGCTGTCCGTTTCCTGGCAAAACAGCAGCGGACTGCCGCAGGCGGCAGGCGGCAGCACCCGCACCGATCCCGCCGTACCCCAGCCGCTGGATGGGTGGAGCAGCTTCGTGCAGAGTCTGGTCGGCTTTGACGTAGGCGCAGTAGTGCAGTTGAGCCAGAACGGCGTCACTGCCTATCGCCAGGTGGCGGCGCGCGATCCCCTGCTGCGCCAGCTTACCTGGAACGCCCCCCTCGCCGGCTTCAACCTCAGCCCTGGCGCGCCCGATATTCTGCTGCAAAGCGTGGAATTTACCCTGCTGGTGCATCTGGACGGTCAGATTGCTGAACGGCACGAAACCCTTAGCCTGAGCGCCGCGCATCCGCGTTATCTGCTGGATTGGCTGCGCGCCAATTCCAACCTGCTCGACGCGGAACTGCTGCTCGACCCAGACGCGGGCGACCTGCTTGACCCCACCCGTTGGCCCGCGGAAGTGGAACAAATGCCGCTCAGTGCCGGCAGCGATGGCCTCTCCACCGTCAACAAAACCCATTTCCTCACCGGACTGGCAGCCCTGGCGGACGTGGATGAGGTCAGCCTGTTAGCTGCCCCAGACCTGGTGCTGCCGCCGCAAGAACTGCCCCAAAACGCCCGCGCCCAATCGCCCGCTTCCTCTTGCGAGGTAATTGCTCCCCCGCCTGCCGGACGGCTGCGGGGTCTGGTCACGGAAGAAGACAACACGCCTGTGGCTGGCGTCCAGGTCGTTTCTTTAGGGCAGGCGCTGCCGCCCACCTTTAGCGACAACGACGGCAAATTCCAGCTTACCGGACTGCCTGTGGGCCAGGTCTCCCTCCTGCTCACCCGCTCTGGCTATCATGACCTGGAAGTAACGGCGCAAGCCACCACCATTCTGCCCCTGGAACCCGCCCACTTCTTCCTGACGCCTGTCTCGTTGCCGCCCGCCTTCAGCCCAGATGAGGTTTACGAAGTGCAGTCCGCCATGCTCCAGCAGGGGCATCAGGGCCTCTATCGCGTGGCTGTGCTGGACCCGCCCGCATCTATGTTAGGGCTGGAAGAAATCCAGACCTGGCGCACCCGCTTTGACACCCCGTTTGCCGCCCTGTACTACCCCTGGCTGCGGGTCAGCGACCAGGGCGACAGCGGCGCGGTGCGGGATGTGCCCCCCTCGGGCCACGTGCTGGGGCTGATTGCCCGCACCGACCTGTCGCAAGGGGTGCATCGCGCTCCAGCCAACGACGTGCTGCACAACGTCAAGGCGCTGACGCACGATGTCAATGACGCCGTGCAGGGGATATTGAACCCGCAAGGCATCAACTGTATTCGCGCCCTGCCTGGGCGCGGCTTGCGCGTCTACGGCGCACGCACCCTCAGCAGCGACGCCGAATGGCGCTACCTGAACGTGCGTCGCCTGGTGTTGATGATTGAGGAAGCGATTGAAGAGTACCATCAGTGGGCGGTGTTCGAGCCGAATAACCAGGTATTGCGGCAGTCGTTGACCTACAGTCTGAACAGCTTTCTGAATTTGCTGTGGCGGCGCGGCGCGCTTGCCGGCAAAGCGCCCGACGCGGCTTATCGCGTCAAATGCGACGCCGACAACAACCCGCCGGCAATCGTAGATGCCGGGCAGATAGTGGCTGAAATCGCCGTGGCCCCCACCATTCCCTTTGAGTTCATCATCTTCCGCCTGGGCCGCACCGTAGAGGCGGTGGAAGTAACGGAGTAAACAGTACACCGATTGCACAGGGGCAGTTTGGGAGTGGCTCCACTGACCACTCGCCACTGATCACTCATCACTCATCACTGCTTCCAAAGGAGCAAAGTATGGCTTTACCGCGGTTGGATCCGCTGCCGGCATTTAACTTCCTCATCACCCTGCTAGACACCAGCAGCACCTTTAGCACGCTGGCCAGCGTGGCCGGGCTGGTGTTGGGCGGCTTCGCCGAATGCAGTGGCCTGGAATCCACCCTGGAAGTCATAGACTACCTGGAAGGCGGCGTTAACGACCGTGTGCACCGCTTCCCCGGCCGCTTCAGCTACAGCAACATCACCCTCACCCGCGGCGTCGGCTTTAGCGAAGATTTGTGGCTCTGGCATCAAGATTTCGTCGAAGGCAAAGGCAAACGGCGCGACGGTCTGATCATCCTGCAAAACGACCTGAAAATACCCATCAAAATCTGGGCCTTCTCCCGCGGGCTGCCCGTCAAATGGACAGGCCCCCGCTTCAACGCCAAAGCCAGCGAACTCAGCATCGAAAGCCTGGAAATCGCCCACGAAAAGCTGGAACTCGTCGTCTCCCCCGGCGCCCTGGTAGACAGCGCCATCGGCGCGATATTTTAGAAGAGGGAAGGTAGAAGGAAGAAGGCAGAAGGTAGAAGGAAGAAATTCGTCAAATTCGTGCAATTCGTGGCAAAAAATATGGACGTCCGCATCAACGAACTGACCAGCAATATCCACGCCACCGACGCCCGCGCCATGCTGACGCCGGATGTGTTGGCGCAAATTGTGGAAGCGGTGCTGCGGCAGTTGGAAATGGAAAACAGGCTGCAAAAAGAGCGGGACCACGACACCCGCATAGGCCCCTCCACCACCGAAACGGATTGAGATCGCCATGGGCAAAATGACCTTCCAAAAGCTGGACTTCGCCAAGAACCCCCAGGGGGAACCCATAGAAGTCCAGTTCAACCCCACCCAATACACCCTGGCTAAAGGCTCCCAGTTTGCCGAAATCGGCATCCCCGGCCTGGACAGCCCCATTATCCAGTTTGTGCGCGGCGACAGCGAAAAGATGACGCTGGAGTTGTTCTTCGACACCACCGAAGACGGCACAGGCGCAACCGCCACGCCCGTCACCACCCTGACCGATCCTTTCTACCGCTTCATTAAGATAGACAAGCAACTGCACGCCCCGGCCATTTACCGCCTGGCTTGGGGCAGCGAGTTTCCCAACACGGCTTCCGGCTGGGATACCAGCGCCAGCCACGTCTTTGACTGCGTCATTGACAACGTGCAGCGGCAGTTCACCCTGTTCAACAGCGACGGCGTGCCCCTGCGCGCCACCCTCACCCTTTCCCTGCGCCAGTACAAGACATTGGAGGAACAGCTTCAAGAGTTAAATTTACAATCCGCCGACCACACCCGCGTTCACGTCGTGCGCGAAGGCGAAACCCTGCCCCAGATCGCCTACGACGCTTATGAAAACCCGGCCCGCTGGCGGCTAATTGCCAACCACAACCGCATCCTCAACCCCCGCCAGCTTACCCCTGGCACAGTGCTGGAAC
>JAGVTM010000094.1:0-1405 GCA_019136785.1 Chloroflexota bacterium
ACGATGCTGCCTTATCCGTCGGGTGATTTGCACATAGGCCACTGGTACGCCATGGTTCCCAGTGACGCCCGCGCCCGTTACATGCGCATGAAAGGGTATAACGTTCTGTTTCCCATGGGGTTTGATGCGTTTGGGCTGCCGGCAGAAAACGCCGCCATCCAGCGCAATATCCACCCGGCGATCTGGACTTTTGCTAACATTGAGCGCATGCGCGGGCAAATGCGCAGCATGGGCGCCATGTTTGATTGGGAACGTGAAGCCGTCAGCGCCGATCCCAGCTATTACAAATGGAGCCAGTGGTTCTTCAAGAAACTGCTGGAACAAGGGCTGGCTTACCGCGCCCTGGCTTCTGTTGATTTCTGCCCCAAGTGCAATACCACCCTGGCGCGGGAACAGGTGTGGGGCGAAGATCGCCACTGCGAACGCTGCGGCACGCCGGTCACCAAAAAGAAGATGGAGCAGTGGTTCTTCAAAACGACGGCGTATGCGGAGGAACTGCTGGACTTCGACCAGATCAACTGGCCCGAACGGGTGAAGACGATGCAGACCAACTGGATTGGGCGCTCGGAAGGAGCAGAGGTCATCTTCACCACCGAGCAAGAAGACGAAATTCCGGTCTTTACCACCCGCCCGGACACACTGTGGGGGGCAACTTTCATGGTGCTGTCGCCAGAGCATCCCCTGGTGGAAAAGATCACCACGCCGGCGCAGGCAGCAACCGTGCAGGCATATTGCGATCAAGCCAGCCGGATGACGGATATTGAACGCGAATCTGCCAAACGGGAAAAGACGGGCGTCTTTACGGGCGCGTATGCCATCAATCCGGTCAACCGGGCGCGCATTCCTATCTGGATAGCCGACTATGTGCTGATGGGGTATGGTTCTGGGGCGATTATGGCTGTGCCGGCCCACGATGAACGCGACTTTGCCTTCGCCACCAAATACGACCTGCCTATCGTGGAGGTTATTCGGATGCCGGGCCGCGGCGATGAGGATGGCCCGCTGACGGAAGCGTATACATCCAAGACGGAAGGCAACCTGGTCAATTCAGGCCCGTTTAGCGGCACGCCGACAGAGGGCGCCGCCGGCCGCGTCACGGCCTGGTTGGAGGAACAGGGAACAGGCAAGTTTATGGTTAATTATCGTCTGCGCGACTGGCTGATCAGCCGCCAGCGGTATTGGGGCGCGCCTATCCCCATCATTTACTGCGCGGAACATGGCCCCGTGCCTGTGCCGGACGCGGAGCTGCCTGTGGAACTGCCCACGGATGTGGCGTTCATGCCGACGGGCGAAAGTCCGCTGCGGTTTCATGCCGGGTTCCTGCATACCACCTGCCCTATCTGTGGCCAGCCAGGAGAGCGGGAAACGGATACGCTGGACACGTTTATGTGTTCGTCCTGGTATC
>JAGVTM010000094.1:1411-2082 GCA_019136785.1 Chloroflexota bacterium
ACCTGAGTCCGAAGTATGACGATGGGCCCTTTGACCCCGCTGAAGCCGCTTACTGGATGCCTGTAGACCAGTATACGGGCGGCATTGAACACGCGACCATGCACCTGATCTACACGCGCTTTTTTACGAAGGCGATGCGCGACATGGGCCTGGTCAACTATGACGAACCCATGCTGGCGCTGTACAACCAGGGCATGGTGCTGGGCGAGGACAATGAGAAGATGTCTAAATCGCGCGGCAACGTGGTGGCGCCGGATGAACTGGTGGCAAAGTATGGCGCGGACACGGTGCGTACTTATCTGATGTTTTTTGCAAAGTGGGATCAGGGCGGGCCGTGGAGTTATGCCGGCATTAAAGGCCCCCAGCGCTTCCTGACCGACGTGTGGAACCTGGCGCAGCAGGAGTACCAACCCGCGCAAATAGACGCGGACGCTGACCGCGCGCTGCGGCGTAAGACGCACCAAACCATCCGCAAAGTCAGCGCCGACCTGGAGAGCTTTTCCTTTAACACGGCGGTGGCGGCACTGATGGAACTGCGCAACGCCCTGGAACAGGCGGCTAAAACAGCCAACGTGGCGGCGGCAAGCTGGACGGAGGCGATCCACAACATGCTGCTGCTGCTGGCGCCTATGGCGCCGCATATGACGGAAGAACTGTGGGCGCAGCGCGGG
>JAGVTM010000055.1 GCA_019136785.1 Chloroflexota bacterium
AGTTCGCTATGTTTGATCGGATTCGGGCGTTTATTGTCCCTCCCGAGTTCGCCGACAGCGAGAAAGCGCGCGCCGCTCGCCTTCTCAATATAGCCTTACTGGCGATTATTGCCGGCACAACGCTAACGGCTGCCTTGTTGCTCCTGATAAACCTGTTCAACCCGCAGGCGGAAACCAATCCCGTTACATTCTTGACAACGGGCGGAAGCAGTCTGGCGCTGGTGCTGTTCATGTTTGCCCTGCGCTCCCTGCTGCACCGCGGCTATCTCCGGCAAGCCAGTATTTTGTTGGCAGGCGCATTGTTTGTGATCATTACGCTTAACACGCTGGTATTTGGCGGCGTGCGCAACGTGGGTACAAGCGGCTTTATCCTGGCGATCATCCTCTCCAGTCTGCTCTTAAATGACCGCGCCGTTCTGATAGGCTTTACGGCAGCCAGTATGGCGGCTACTTTTGTCGTGTATTATCTGGAAAATGCCGGCATCATTTTCGTCCCCCTCACCCCCACCGCCGGGGTTATTGACTGGCTGCTCTATGCCGCCATCTTTATATTGGTGGCTTTGATGGTGCAATACGCCACCAGTTCGCTGAACAGCGCCCTGGATCGCGCCAATCGCAGTGAGCGGGAACTGGCGGAAAGCAACCGTCGCCTGCAAGAGTTGAACCTATCCCTGGAACAGCGCGTGGCTGAACGCACACGAGCGTTGGAACTCAGCACGGTCGTCAGCCGCCGTCTCTCCACCATTTTGGATCAATCACCACTCATTTCCGCCATCGTCGAAGAAATTCAGCGCGCTTTCCACTATTACCACGTGCACATTTATCTGCTGGAGCCCGCCACCCGGCGACTACTCCTGGCTGGCGGCACCGGGGAACCTGCGCAGCAAATGTTAGCGAACCAACACGCCCTGCCGCTAGGTCGTGGTCTGGTGGGTCGGGCGGGCCAATCTAATACCACCCAACTTGTCCCCAACGTTTCTCTATCTACCGAATGGCTACCCAACCCACTGCTGCCGGAAACCAAAGCGGAAATCGCCGTCCCCATTAGCCTGGCTAATCGCGTGCTGGGGGTGTTGGACGTGCAGCACAACGTGGTCAACGGTCTGGGCATACAGGACAGCGACATCCTGGAATCCATCGCCAGCCAGGCGGCTATCGCCCTGCAAAACGCCGCCAGCTTCCAGGAGGCGCAGCGCAGTGCCGAGCAGGAAGCGCTCCTCAACAGTATTACGCAAAAAATCCAACGCACCACCTCTATTAACACGGCCCTGCAAGTGGCTGTGCGCGAACTGGGCCACGCTCTGGGCGCGCCCCAGGCTCAGATTCGGCTGAGCGCCGCGCCCCAAACGGATGGCAGCCGCAGCGAACCCGCGTAAGTGCGTTGTATTGGCGGCATATCTCCCATTCCAGTGGGCGCAAATCGTCGCTGGAATTGACGGGTAGAAAAGGTTGCTAGCACGCTTTCACCACGCCGCTAAAGGATACAAGTTATGTTTGACAAACTAAAGAAATGGCTGGCTCCTCCCCACTATGCTGACCCAGATGAGCAACGCATCGCTGTGCTGCTAAACGCCCTGTGCTGGTCAACGCTGCCTCTGATCCTAATTGTTACCCTGATAGGCCTGTTTTTTTCCAAACTACCGTTTGGCAGCGTCATCGTCCGCACTATCCCCTTGATGGCTGCTCCCCTGCTTAGCCTGTGGGCTTTGCGTCATAATCGCTTGCGCCTGGGCAGCTACAGCTTCGTTTACCCTATCTGGCTGCTGCTCACCCTCTTTGCTTTCCTGGGCGGCGGCGTGCGCGCGCCCGCTTTTAGCAACTTCGTCATCATTATCTTAATTGCCAGCTTTGTCCTTGGCGTTCGCGCCGCTTTTGCCCTGACCGGACTGACCCTGGTCAGCGGTACGGCGATGGTTATTGCCGATGGGCAAGGCTGGCTGCCCTCCCCTATCTTTGAAACCGCCACACTGGCTTATTGGATCTCAGTGGCTACCGGGCTAATTATCGCCTCCTTGCTGTTTTACCTGTTCATCAATGGCTTGCAGCAGGCGGTTAATCAGCTTAACGTTGCCAACCAAAAGTTGTTGGAAACCCAGGAGCAGCAAGAAAAACGAATTCTGGAGCGCACGCGCGCCCTGCAAATCAGCGCCGACGTCAGCCGCCAGCTTTCCACCATTCTGGATCAAGGCGACCTGATCAACGCCATTGTGCAGCAGGTACAGCGCGCTTTTAACTATTACCACGTCCACATTTATCTGTTTGACCAAAAGCAGGGCAGTCTGGTGCTGGCGGGAGGGACAGGCGAAGCCGGGCGGGCCATGTTGCTGGGCAACCACCGCATTCCAGCCGGGAAGGGGCTGGTTGGCTTTGCCGCCCAGAACCGCCACTCCGTGTTGGTTCCAGACGTGGCTGCCGATGAGCGCTGGCTGCCAAACCCGCTGCTGCCTGATACGCGCGCCGAAGTCGCTGTGCCCATTATCACCGGCAGCGAAGTCAGCGGCGTCCTGGACGTGCAGCACAGCGTCCGCCACGGTCTGAGCAGCAGCGACGTAGATCTGCTGCAGTTAATTGCCAACCAGGTAGCTATTGCCCTGCAAAATGCCCGCTCCTATGAAGCGGCGCGCCGCCTGGCGGCCCATGAATTCCACATCAATACCATCGGGCAGAAGATTCAGCAAGCCAATACCATAGAAGAGGTGCTGGCGGTGGCTGCCGCCGAATTGGGCCAGGCTCTAAACGCCCAGCAAACGGGCGTCCTGTTAAGCGTAACGCCTGTGGCTTATGGCGCGCCCCCGCGCGGGGGCGCGCCCCCGCACAGGGGCGCAACCTCGTGAACGGAGTAACTATGCTATCGGTGAAAACCCGTCTGTTTGTTTTGTTAGCGGCGGCGGCTGTGCTGGCGCTGTCTGCCTGCGCCCCAAATGGGCCGACCACAGAAGCCACGCCTACGCCAGAACCAGCCAGGACTATTGTCATTGGCGTATCGCTTTCTAATCTGGACAACCCTTTCTTTGTTGCCGTGCGAGAGGGCGTAGTGGAAGCTGCTGAGCGGTTTAATGCGACAGTGGTGATCGAAGATGCTCAGGACGACGCCCAGCGGCAGACATCTCAGATTCAGGCGTTGATAGCGCAACGGGTAGACGCTTTGTTGGTCAACCCGGTGAACAGCACCGAAATTGGACAGGCGTTGCAAGAGGCGTATGATGCCGGCATTCCCATCTTCACCGTAGACCGCAGCGCAGACAACGAACACATCGTGGCGCACATTGCCTCTGACAATGTTTCTGGCGGCAAAATGGCTGCCAGCTACCTGGCAGAGATCATTAACGAGAACGGCAAGGTTGTGGAACTGCAAGGCATTCCCGACACCTCGGCTGCTCAGGATCGGGGACTTGGATTCCATAACACCATTACCATCTTCCCTGAAATCCAGGTCATTGCCAGGGAAACAGCCAACTTTAACCGCGAAGAAGGACATGACGTATTCGCCCAAATTCTGGCGGACAATCCCCAAATAGATGGCGTTTTTGCCCAAAACGACGAAATGATCCTGGGCGCCATTGCTGCCGCCAAAGAAGCGGGGCGGCTGGGTGAGATAGCTTTCGTGGGCTTCGACGCCATAGATGAAGCTGTCACCGCCGTAGAGAATGGAGAACTCAACGCCACAGTGGCCCAGCAGCCCAAAGAAATGGGGCGGCTCAGTGTTGAGACAATCATGCAGCATTTAGATGGTGAATCCGTCGCATCATTCATTCCCGTAGATCTGGCCCTGATCACGCGCTAGCCGATCAGGCGACCCTTCCTGACGCCCGCCAGTGACACACCATCTGGCTGCAGGAGAAAAGCATGAGACGCAATTTATCCCTGGGACAACGGATTAGTCTGGGTTTTCTGGTCATGACGCTGCTGGTGTTGGTTACCAGCGGTTTGGGATTATGGTTTACCTCCTCCGCCCGAACCACCGTCAACGCCACCCTGGATGGCGTCCAGCAAGTGCAAAGCGCCGCCGAGTTAGGCAATAACTGGGCGGATATTGTTCGTATCGTAGACAATGTACTGCTGACCCGCCGCACTGATCTGATCGAGCAGCAGCTAGAAAGCCAGATTGGCTTGTTTACGATTCGCCTGACAGAACTGCACAACCTGAAGCTGGGCAGCCAATCATCTCTAAGCCCTGACCGCGAGAGCAACATTGACACACTCGTTCTGTTGGGCAACCAGCTAATCCGAATCGTACGTGAAGTGGAAATCCTGATGCAACAGGGAAGTTGGGCCAGAGGCCAGGTATTGCGCCACACAGAAATGGCCTCCTTGCAACGCCGCCTGACAGCCAGTCTGGACAAATTCCGCCAGGGTACGCAAACCGACGTGGACCGGGTCGTGGCCGAATCCGTGCGCGTACAGTCCAGCACCAACAATTACTGGGTACTGGCGGCAGCCTTGACCGTTGCCGCCGGTCTCTTAATGGGTTTGAGCGTCACCCGCAGTATTACCAATCCGGTCAGCACGCTGATTCAGCAAACGCAGTTGGTGACGCAGCGAGATTTTCAGCCGGTAGTTCCCCTGCCCCACCGCGATGAAATTGGCGACCTGTCGCGGGCTTTTGCTCAAATGACGAACTGGTTGCGCGAATCTTATGAGCAGTTGGAGCAGCGCGTGGCTGAACGCACGCGCGACCTGACCCTGGCGGCTGAAGTCAGCCGCTCGCTGTCTCAAGTGCGTGACTTGAATACCCTGCTGACGGAAGCGGTGGAGCTTATTCGCGCCCGCTTTGATCTCTATTACACCCAGGTGTATTTGCTCGACGCCAACCAGCAAACGCTGACTCTGCAAGCGGGCACGGGACTGCTGGGCGAGGAACTGGTGCGCCGCGGTCACCGCCTACCGCTGGGGCCTACCTCTATTAACGGTCAGGCAGCCATTGAACGGCGCGCCGTTATTGTAGCTGACACCCAAAGCAGCCCCATATTTCGCCCCAACCCGTTGCTGCCCAACACGCGCTCAGAAATGGCCGTGCCGTTGTTAGTAGGCAATGATGTAGTCGGGGTGTTGGACTTGCAGAGCAGCCAGGAGAATGGGTTGACGGAGGAAAGTTTGCCGGCATTTGCCGCGCTCGCCGGTCAGTTAGCCATCACCATCCAAAACGCCCGTCTTTTCTCGGAGACAGTCGAGATCCGCCGCCAGGCTGAAGCCCAGGCCCGCCGCCTCACCCGCGAAGGCTGGCACGAATACATGGACGCCTTACAGCAGCGCGACTTTGTAGGCTACCGTTACACGCCCCAGGGCGTCGAACCAGTGACCGACCTGGCTGAGACCAACGGCAGCCAGACGACCCTAACCACCCCCATTACGCTGACGGGCGAACCCATCGGCGCCATCCTGGTGCAACCGGACGAAAACAGCCACGAGCAACGCGCCGGCAGCGCATTGCCGGCAGAGCAGCAAAGCCTGCTGCAAGCTGTGGCCGGGCAAGTAGCGCAGCGCGTCAACAGTCTACGTCTGCTGGCTGAAGCCAACCGTTACCGCGAAGAAGCCGAAGCCGCCTCCCGCCGCCTGACCCGGCAGGCCTGGGAACAGGTGACCGCCGACAGCAATGGGCAATCGCTGGGGTATGCCTATCTTCAAGGGGAAGTCGTACCCGCCGCCGCCATAGCCGACGCTGCGGTGGCTGAGCCTGCCGAAGCCCCGCCCACCTGGCGGCAAGAGCTGAAAGTGCGTGAAGAACCCGTCGGCTTACTGGAAATTGCTCTGGACGAACAGACGCCATTTGCCGCCGGCCTGGTTCAGGACGTGGCGGCCCGCTTAAGCAGCCACCTGGAAAACCTGCGGCTGACGCAAGAAACCCAGGAGGCGCTGGCGGAAACGGAGGAGCTTTATCAGCTCAGCAGCGAACTGAGCCAGGCGCGCGACTATGAAGGCATTCTCAACGTGCTGTGCAACCGCACCATCATTGGCAACAAGGCGCAAAACGTCAGCCTGAACTTCTTTGACCAGCCCTGGACCGAGTCCAGACCGCCCGAATGGGTGACCGTGTTGGCTCGCCGCAGCGAACTTCCGCCTCAAAGCGTCCTGGATGCCTACCGGCTCAGCGATTTCCCTTCAGCCTTTAGCATTATCCACCCCCACGCCCCCACACTCATTGAGGATGTACGTACTGCCCCGGATCTCGATCCCCATGTGCGCGCCCTCTACGCTGACCAGTTTGGGGCTGTGAGCACCATTTTCGTGCCTCTGGAAGCGGGTGGAGAGTGGATCGGCTACATCAACGCCATTTACCAGCAGCCAACCCAGTTTCCAGAGCGAGATATCCGCATCGTCATGGCTCTGGCGGGACAGGCAGCCGTGGCTGTGCAAAATCTGCGCAGCCGGGAACTGGCGGAACAGCGCGCCCTGGAGACGCAAAAACGCAATCAGGAGCTGGCCTTGATTAACCGCGTGGTGTCTGCCGTCAGTTCCACCTTAGACCTGCACCAGGAGCTATCCACTATTGCCGCCGAACTGGTAAGCGCTTTGGATATGGGGCACGTAGGTATCGCCCTTTTCACGCCTGACCGCAGTGCGCTGGTGGTCTATGCTGACGCCTCGCGCAATCCCGACGAAATGAGCGCAGTGGGAACCACGTTCGAAATGGCTGGAAACGAATTGTCCCAGGAAGTGGTACGAACGCGCCAACCTGCTATTGTGCGCGATGCGCAGCACGATGCACGCACGGCCCCGGTACATGATGTCATGCGCTGGCGGCGCACAGAAACGCTGATCTTGTACCCGCTGTTTGCCGG
>JAGVTM010000261.1 GCA_019136785.1 Chloroflexota bacterium
GCGCGTGCCCAGTGCCGGCAACCGGCGGCTGTCCGAAATGTTGGGCTGGAACGACCACAAAAAGCTGACGCAAGGGTATATCAGCGACTTGAAAGAGATTAGCTATGGGTATGCCAACTACGACGTCGTAGACGAGATCATTATTGACGGTTTCCCGGTCAAAGAAGATGGCTTTAACTACGACGCGGAAACGTTTGTGCGGCTGTGGAAGGCAAAAAGCGGTTTTCACACGCCCGATCAGGTGAACTACCTAGCGCTGGTGCGCGAGTTCAAAATGGTGGAGCGCGTCAACAGCGGCGACATTGACGAAATCTGGCTGTTTGGCTTTCCTTATGCCGGCTATTATGAGTCCATTATGGCTGGCCCTGGCGCTTTCTGGTGCAACGCGCCCGCGCTGGCGGGCACGGAAAACTGCCGCCGCCGTTTTGTGATCATGGGCTTCAACTACCAGCGCGGCGTGGGGGAGATGCTGGAAAACCTGGGACACCGCGCCGAGTCCATTATGCGCCACGCTTATCGTAAAACGAAGGGAGAGGAGAATCTGTGGGAGCGGTTTGCCCGCTATGACCAGACACACCCCGGCCAGGCAGAGGTGGGCATTATGCACTTTGCCCCCAACAGCGAGCGGGATTACGATTGGGGAAATAAGCGGCAGGTCCCCAGCCGCTGCGACACCTGGTATAACTTCCCCAACCTGAATGGGCAGCCGCGCATTGTGGAGTGCGGCGAATGGGGCGGCGGCGAAATCCGCGCCCACCATAAGTGGTGGTTCAAGCACATGCCGCATATCACGGGCGAAGCCAACCGCGTTTCCTACAATTGGTGGGAATATATCATTGACCCTAATACGGTACGCTAGCAGTTTGTCGGAAAAATCCTTAATAGCCCGCTGATGACGCTGATAAAGCGCAGATTGGACGGATTCATCAGGGCTGAATCGGCTTTTATCTGCGGCTGGAAACCGCAGACATCTGTCATTCCGAAGGCGTTAGCCTGAGGAATCCCTACCCCCGCTGCCTGCCAGCTACCTTTTCCGCCGGCGCCGTTGGGATTCCTCGTTTCACTCGGAATGACAAACGGCAGTCGCCTCATCCAGGATACGCCAGAGCTCGTCCAGCCAGTCCAGGTGTTCGGGTTTCATCAGGCAGGAGCGCAGGCAGGTGACTGTTTCCTGGTCTATGGCCGCGCCGCGCCAGGCGGCGGCAAAGAAGGAGACGGGCAACTGCGCCAGGGCTAAATGGAGGTGGCGGGCAGCGGCAGCCTCAAAAATGGCGCGGGCGCGGCGGGAGGCGGCGCTGACGGTGGGCGCGTTGACCGCCCAAACGACGATGTCCAGTTCTGGGGCAAAGGGCAGCACAAAGCGGGGGTCGGCAGCCAGTTTTTGGGAGAGTTGCAAAGCGGCGCGGCGGCATTTCCCTAAATCGGCGGCAAACGCCCCGCCCGGCTGCGGCGGCAGCAGTTGGTGCGTGGCCCACAAGGCTACCGCTGCCGCTCCCGCCCGTGAGCATTCCAGGCTAATTTCGCCTAAGTGCAGTTCCGCCGACGTGAAATAGGTATAAGGCGAGTCATGCCTGTACAACGCCCCCACAGACGGGTCGCGGAATAAAACGCAGCCGCAGCCATCCGGCTGTAACCCATGCTTGTGTGGGTCAATGGCAATAGAATCCACCTGCGGCACGGCGTCGTAAGCCGCCCGCGCCGCCGCCCCCAGGTTATCCGCCAGGGTAAAATAACCGCCATACGCCGCATCCACGTGCAGGCGAAAGCCATAAGTTGATTGCAAAGCCAATATCTCTGGCAGCGGATCCACCGCCCCTGTCGCCGTCGTGCCCAACGTGGCCACCACCGTACCCACGTCTCCCTGCTCCAGACGGGCGCGCAGCGCCGCCATATCCAGGCGCGCCTGGGCGTCGCTGGGCACGGCGGCAAACGGCAACTGCAAGACGGCGCTGATGCGACTGTGGGTGTAATGCGCCTGGTCGGAAGCCAGGATGGTCTGGCCGGGGCGCAACTGCGCGGCGACCCAGAGGGCTTCCAGGTTTGCAAGCGTGCCGCCGCCTGTCAGGTGGCCCAGGTGGGCGTCCCAGCCAAAGAGGCGGGCCAGGTCGGCGACCACTTCTTTCTCCATGGCGGAACTGGCGCGCCCGCCGTCCAGGGCGTGGTTGTTGGGGTTTAGCCACAGCGCCAGGGCGTAAGCCAGGCGGGCCAGGGGGTGCGGCGGCTTGAGCATCTGCCCGGCGTAAAGGGGGTGGTGGTATGGGTAGTTGTCTTGCAGCCGTTCCGCCGTCTGGCGCAGCACGGCTTGCAGTGGGGGCAGATCTACGCCGGGGGAAAACGGCGGCAAATCGGCAAACCCCGCCTCCAGCCGCGCCAGCGCCTCGCCTAACAGCTTCCAACTTTCGTGATCGAAACTCATACCGTTCCTATCCCAGGTAATCGTGCAGAGAGATGACGGGTGAACGATAACCAGCCTGCCGCATCAGGGTCAGTAATGCATCAGCCGCCGGCGCTGCCAGATGTTTTTGCTGTATTAAGCGCAACAACAGACCCAATGTACCAGAGACAGGCACTTTTTGTGCCTGCGCCAGCCGTCGCGCCGCCAGGTCGTCAATGAGTAAACACGCCTGGCGCATGACAGCGACAGCCAGACATTCTGCCTCCCCCACATCTACGATGTCCTGGTACTGGCCCACTAACGTTTGTTCAGCATCCGTGAGTGTCAGGGGCAGCAGCCAGCGCCAGTCTACACGTGGCAATAGCCCCAGCGCTTCTCCGCGGTGTAGTTCAGCCAGCACAGCAGGCGTCGTGGCTGCCTGATCCCCCAACGCCAGACGCACCAATTCTGGTTGCTGTACATGGGCAAAGTTACTGAGAATCGTTGTGTCAAGCAGCGAGAGGGTCATGCATGGCTTGCGTATACAGATTAAAGCGCCTCATACTCCGCCCGTCCCTCCGCGACGGAGAGCGGGCCCAGGCGCAGGGTGATCCCCAGGCGGCTGAAGCGCGCTTGTAGTTCAAAGCGCGACTGGTTAAGCAAGGTTGCCGCGCGGCCCAGGCTGATATGGCCATCGAGATAAGCAGCCACAATCAAGTCCCAGGCAGCCTGGGGGTCGCCGCCAGCCTGAGCTACGGCTGCTTCTACGTCACTTTCTGCCAGGCCTTGGGGAATCGCTGCTGTTTCATGGGCCGGGGCGTTCGGTTGGGCGCGGTATAACGCCGCGGCGCGCAGCAGCCGGTAATCCAGGGCATCTATGATAGCGACCTGCTCTTCGCCATAGCTGCGCACCAGGATAGTTTGACCGCGCCGCGCCTGCTCAATTGTCTGCCGCGTGCTGCGGGCCAGGTCGGTGCGGCTAATAGTCGTTTGTACGGTCATGCCTTGTTTCCTTCGAAAATAGTAGTCAGTGCTGTTTGATTCTGGTCTTTTATTTTACAAAAAGTGTGTAAACTACGCAAGGTTTATGAGTCATTCACCATTTGCCCCACTTATCATTCCGCTGGCGATAGCCTGAGGAATCCCATTCATCCTGGTCTACTGGCGCCGTAGGGATTCCTCGGAGGCCCTCGGAATGACACGGGGGTGGCTCGTGTCATTCCGAGCGGAGTCTTCGGAGCGAGGAATCCCTACCGCGGTTGCCCACCAGAGTAGTAGGGATTCCTCGGAAGACCTCGGAATGACACGGCGCGTGGCGCGCCTGCGGCGCGGTGGCCTGCTCCGCTACCGCTCGCAGACCAGACAGAGGTCAGAGGCCAGGGGGAGATGGGGGACGACGCACGCACACCAGCCGGAACCCACCATCGTAGTAACGGGACGCGGGCGCGCTGACGTTACGGAATGCCGCGCGCGCGTAGCGGGAACCGTCGACCCACGCGCCGCCCCGCAGCACGCGCCGGGCGTCGCTCTGGTCTACCGCCTCATCTGCAGAATTGTCATATTTGTTGCGACACCACTCCCAGACGTTGCCGCTCAGGTCGTACAGTTCCAGCGCCGCGTTCCGGCCCGCCGCGTACATGCCCACGGCGGTCGTTTGCCGAATGCCGCCTTCGGCTGTATTAGCTTTGGCTGCGTCGAAATTGGGGCCCCAGGGATAGCGCCGCGCAGCCATCCCCGCCGGGGAACAGCGCGCCGCCGTTTCCCATTCGTGCTCGTGGGGCAGCGCGATTTCATACTGCGTCAGGTTCCCTTCCAGCGGAACCCGCGGCAGTTCCCCGGCGTGCAGCTTTGCCGTCAGCCAGCGGCAAAAAGCCACCGCCTGGTACCAGCTTACTGTCTCGCAGGGGTGGTTGTCGTAGGGAAAGGCTGGCTCGCTAAACGTCTTTTCCTCGTCAGGGATGCCCACCCACCACGCCGGCTCATTTCGCTCGGGGGCGTCCAGGAAGCATTGGAACTGGGCATGGGTGACAGGATAGCGGGGCAGGCGATAGGGCCACTCAACTCTTACTTCCCGCCGTTTTTCATCGCTGTATTTCGGGTTTTCGTCCCCAATCACGTATTTCCCCGGCGGTATCTCATTGTTCCACCAGATGTCCGGCAGCTTCAGCCCATCCCGCAGCACGATGCCCACGCCGGGGCGGTCGTCTAGCAAACGACCGTCGGGCCAGTGCAGCCGCCCCAATACGCGGCCCGCGGCAGCGCGTTCGCCGGCGGGTATCTGCTCCTGCTGCAAGGCTGCCAGCAGCCACCCCTTGATGCGCTGCACGGTTGCCGTAAAGCGGTAATCTGGCTCCTGCGGGCGGGCGTGGCGCATGAAGCCCGTTTCCAAGAGCGCCTGCCCGGCTAAAGCCGCCAGGGCCGCCTGTGCCAGGGTGATGGCGTCGCCAGCCGGGTTGGGCAGCAGCCAGTCCACCAGTTCGGCCACGTTGGTGGGCGTGCTTTTTTGCTGCCCGGCTGCCAGCAGGAACACTTCGCGCCACCAGTCCGGGTCTCGCTTCACCCGCGCCGCCAGCGCCTCGCCGGGGTTGGCTTCCTTCCAGATGCACAGCGCCGCCAGGTATTCCTGAAAGGTACGGTGGGGAAAGGTATATGTAAAATTGTCACGCGCTTGCAGCAGCCCGGCGCGGAACTGGACGTAATTGATGACTACTTCGGCCTGGTCGTAACTGCCCAGAACTCCTTGCAGTGTCTCCCACAGGGCGTCCCGCGTGATGTCCGCCGCCCGCGCTTCGCGCTGCGAGGAGTGCTCTTGCTGCTCGTGCGCCTGGAAAGCGACCTGCGCCAAAGCGCCTTTTAAGGTTTCTGTGCGCACGCCCAACTGCATGATCAGACCCGGCTCGCGCCGCCGCTCGCCGGCCACATCCCGTTCAATCCGGTTTTCCCAATGCGCCAGCAGCAGGTTGACGGCGCGTTCGTACAGGTCGGCGCGGTCTTCGGGCAGCGTGCCGTCGCGTCCATGCACCTGAGCCATTAACGTGAGCAGCAGCGGGTATTGCGCCAGTTCGCGCAGGTGGGGCCACTGCTGGCTGGCCTCATATAACCGCTGCGCTTCGCGTTGGCAGCGGTCGTTGTCCCACCCTTTTAATGGGCCCGTGATCTGGTACCAGGTTTTCGTAAACTGCTCAATCTGCGCCGGGGCAAACAGCGCCAGGTCTACCACGGGGAAATCGGCTGCGGGCAGCCGCCAGGCGTCGCCGCGCTTGTAAGCGTATTCGCGGCAGGTGATTACTATTTTGCAGCGCGTCAGGGGGGGCGGCAAAGTCGGCAATGGCTTCCTTGATGAGCGAGCGGCGGGCATCCGCGTCGCTTTCGCGCACCTCGTCCAGCCCGTCAAAGAGGATCAGCCCCCCTTCTTCGGTCAAGGTGTGTTTCAGTTCGGGCAGGGCTTCCTGGCAGCCCCACTGCGGCAGCAGCGTCTTTGCCAGGTAGTCCCAGACCAGACCCCCTTTTTTACCCGGCGGCAGGCGGTCGGGCAGGGCGGCGGCAAAGTGGCGCAAGATGATGCGCAGGGGCAGCGGGGCGGCGGCAGCGGGCCAGCCGGGGAGGTCGGCGCTCGCTTGCCCCAGGCGGCGGCGGGCCATTTGCGCCGCCAGGTAGTTGACCAGCGTGCTTTTGCCGCCGCCGGGATAGCCCAGGATAACCAGGCGATCCAGCGCCGCCACGCCTTCGACGGCGGTAACGGGTATCTGTTCTGCCCGCTCTGACCGCATCCCTTCCGCTGGCTGTGGCTGTCGAATAGCCTGGGCCACGGTTTGCCTTTGGGAACGGGTTATGGGTTGTTGTCCATGCGCCAGATAGAGGGAGGTAAAGACGTCGCTGATGCGCATGGTCGCCATAGCCGGGTCGGCGGCGTATGACTCGTCCACCGCCGCCACGTCTAGCGCATCGCAGTAGCCCGCCAGGGTGCGCAGGTAATGGTTTTCCCAGGAGCGGGCGGGCGGCAGCGCCGCGCCGGAGGGCCACTGGTAAATAATCTGGACGCCGCCGCGCGCGCTTTCAGCGACGAGGCGGCCCGCCTGGACGCCTACGGCAGGCTGCGCCTGCGCAGTCAGGGCAGCCACCATCTGGCGCATCAGGACGACCATTTCGCGCTGCAAACCGGTTTGCGCCCAGCTCTGGTGTACCTGGATGATGGGCTGCAGGGCAGTCTCAGCGGCGGCTGTTTCCAGGAAGGCAGCTTCAAAGGCGGCTACGGCGGCGGCAAAGTCCAGGCCGGGCAGGTGTGCTGGGTCGTAGCCCGCGGCGATGAACTGGTCTTGCAACTCAGGCACGGACAGCGGCTGCACGTAGACCAGGCGCGTTATTTCGGTGGCTACTG
>JAGVTM010000021.1 GCA_019136785.1 Chloroflexota bacterium
GGAAATGAGGTCAAGTTCATTGTGGTAAAAGACGCGCGCCATGTCGCGCCCGTCGCCATGCTGCAAATAGTCGTAGTAAAGGCGGGGAATCAACCAGCCGGGCACATCGTCCTGGCGGCGACGCAGCGCCAGCAGCTTCTTCTCCAATTCGACCAAAGCCACCGACCCCAACCGCGCCCGCCACAGGCGGCGCGCCGGCGGCAGCAAATCCAGATGGGGCATTTCCAGGGTGACCCCCACCATGTGGCCCATGCGGTTCAGCAGATAGCGGCGGTCAATCAGGGGCAGGTCGAAGGATCGCCCATTAAAGGTGATCAACCCTGTCTTTTCTTGCAGCAAACCAGCCAGCCAATGCAGCATAGCGGGTTCGTCGTCGTGGTCCCGCAGGAAATATTGGCGGGACACAAAGGCGTTGCCATCATAAAAAGCCACGCCCACCATGAAAGCAAACGTACCTGCGCCCGCCAATCCGGTCGTTTCCGTGTCAATGAACAGGAAATCTTGAAAACGGAGATCCGCCAGCCGCTGGTCGCCGCAGAGGGGCACTGCCGTAGCCGGCGCAAATTGCAGCAAATCCCCTACGCGGCGCCCGCCATGCTCATGCGCCAGCGGGTAAACGTGGTCAATAACCAGACACGCGCCTTCATCGTTCTCTTCCAGGCGCAGCCCGGGCAAGAGGGTGGTTAGTGGCTGTGGTGCGGCGGCGGGATCGAGGGGATCGGGCAAGGAGGGTGTAGGGACAGGCGGAGAGGGAGGAGGCGTGGCTTTGAGATGGCGCGTCCCCTTAACAACACCCAGACGGCGTAATCTGGCTTCCCACTGTTCATTCATGCTGTACCTTTCCCAGCCAATTCACGCGGACACAAAACGTCGCCCCCCTTCTTCCTTCTTCCTTCTTCCTTCATACTTTGTCTAACGCCTGCATCACCGTGTCCAAATCCTTGTCGCCGCGCCCGCTGAGGTTGACCAGGATGATCTGGTCGGGGCGCATGGAGGGGGCGCGTTTGATGGCTTCGGCCACGGCGTGACTGGATTCCAGGGCGGGGATGATGCCCTCAGTCCGGCACAACGTCTGGAAAGCAGCCAGCGCCTCGGCGTCGGTGGCGTAGGTGTAGCCGGCGCGCTCCTGATCGCGCAGCCAGGCGTGTTCTGGGCCTACGCTGGGGTAATCCAGCCCGGCGCTAATGCTATGCGTCTCCCGAATCTGTCCATCGGGCGTTTGCATGACGAAGCTCTTGGTGCCGTGCAGTACGCCTACGCGCGAAATGGCCAGGTCGGCAAAGCGGGCGGCGTGTTTGCCGCTGGAAATGCCTGCGCCGCCGGCTTCTACGCCTATCAGAGCCACCTGTTCATCGTCGCGGAAGGCGTGGAAGATGCCCAGGGCGTTGCTGCCGCCGCCCACGCAGGCAATCACCACGTCGGGCAGGCGTCCTGTCTCCGCCAGGATTTGCTGCCGCGCTTCCTGGCCAATGACGCTTTGAAAATCGCGTACCATCAGGGGGTAGGGATGGGGCCCGAGGACGGAACCGAGCAGGTAGTGGGTGGTTTCCACGTTGGTTACCCAGTCGCGGATAGCTTCATTGATGGCGTCCTTGAGCGTTTTGCTGCCGCTTTCCACGGAACGCACGGAGGCTCCCAGCAACTTCATGCGCAGCACGTTGGGCTGTTGGCGCGCCATGTCCACACTGCCCATGTAGACAATGCATTCCAGCCCCAGCAGGGCGCAGGCGGTCGCCGTGCCTACGCCGTGCTGTCCCGCGCCTGTTTCAGCCACGATGCGGCGCTTGCCCATGCGCTGCGCCAGCAGCGCCTGCCCCAGGGCGTTGTTGATTTTATGCGCGCCCGTGTGGTTCAGGTCTTCCCGCTTGAAGTAGATTTGCGCCCCGCCCAGGGCAGCGCTGAGCCGCCTGGCGTGACTGATGGGAGAAGGGCGACCCACATAGGTGCGCAGCAGATGTTGGAACTCCGCTACAAAGTCAGGGTCGCGGCAGGCAGATTCATAGGCAGCCGTCAGGCCAGCCAGGGCGGGCATCAGCGTTTCGGGCACAAACTGCCCGCCATAGGGCCCAAATTTGCCGCGCGCATCGGGAACAGAAGCGGGTATGAACATCACAATTCCTGCAAATAGAGGTTAATGACCCTGGAGATTAGCGGCATCTTGATGCAGTTGCCACAGTTTGGGCCGGCATAACAGCAAAGCCATGACGCTGGGGGCGTCGCTGATGACGCCTTGTTCAGCCATGCGCAGGGCGGCGGGGATGGGGGTGGGGTGGATTTCGATCACTTCGGTGGGTTCGTGCGCCGTCTCGCCCAGGGAGACGCCTGTGGCCAGGAAGTAGTGGCCTATTTCGTTGCAGATGCCGTTGGCGGTGTAGAAATGGCCCAGGTATTCCCAGGCGCGGGCGACGCCGCCAATTTCTTCACTCAGTTCGGTCTGGGCTGTGGCCAGGGGGGTGGCGTTGGCGTGGAGGCTGCCGGCAGGAATCTCCCAACACCAATCATCCACCGTATAGCGATAGGTATGAATCAACACAATTTCGCCCGCATCCGTGACGGGCACGATCCAGACGGCGGTGGGATGCTGCACCACGTGATATTCGCCGCGCTGCCCGTTCGGCAGAAGAATCTCGTCGGAACGGATGTCATACCAGGGGCTGCGCCAGCTAATGCGGCTGGAGATCGTCTGAAAAGGAGAAGGGCGTTTCATTTACGTCCATTCGCGGCGGCGCATCCACCAATACATGATCAGGGGGGAAATGCACATGACGATCAGTGTCAGAGTGAAAGTCAGACGCCCTGTCCAGCCGGGCAGGGGGATAACCGCCTGGAAAAAGTTCATGCCGAAGAAGCCCGTGAGGAAGGTAAGCGGCATAAAGAAGGTGGTGATGATGGTCAACGTTTTCATGATGTCGTTCATGCGATTGTTAACCACCGACAGGTAGGTGTCCAATGCGCCGCCCACCAGGTCGCGCTGCCCTTCGCTGATTTCGTGCAGACGCATTAGATGGTCGTAGATGTCGCGGAAAAAGACGCGCTCGCGGGCGTCAATGACGGCATACTCATCTCGCGCCAGTTTGTTGAGCATTTCCCGCTGCGGCCCCAACGTGCGGCGCAGGGCGATCACCACGCGCTTCAGGGGAAACAGCCGCCCCAATACGTTGCCATTGGGCCGGGCAAAGATTTCGTCCTCCAAATCGTCTAGCAGATCATCCACCTGTTCCAGTACCACGATGTAGCTGGTGACCAGTTCATCAATCAGGCGATAGAGCAGATGATCGGGGCCGGAGCGGACGTACCGTTCGTCGTGCTGGCAGGTATCCCACACTTGCTGCACGGCAGCCATTGGTTTTTGCTGGTAGGTGACCAGGTAATGATTGCCGATGAAGATGTCCAGTTCAGGGGTTTCAATTTCCAGCCTTCTGGCGTCAAACTCCAGGGCGCGCAGCACCAGGTAGAGATAATCTCCCCAGTCGTCTACTTTGGGCAGGTGCGTTTCATTGAGGGCGTCGTCTACCGCCAGGGGGTGGAAGCCAAAGATTTCGCGCAGCATCGGCTCCACGACGCGGTCTGGTTCGTCGGTAATGCTCACCCATACCAGCCCTTCCGGCTGGCGCAGGGCGTCGGGCAGGGCTGTCAGGGGGATGTCTGCGTGGAACTTCCCATCGGGGGTGCGGTAGAGGGTGCGGATCATAGAGCAGTCTGGACGGCGTGAATGAAGGCGCGAAGTGCGTCGTGATTCTTAATGCCTGGCGTCTGCTCCACGCCGCCAGCTACGTCCACGGCGAATGGGCGCACCTGTTGCACGGCGGCGGCGACGTTGGTAGGGGTTAAGCCGCCTGCCAGCATCAAGCCAGGGATTTGGGCAGCCAGGCGGGCGGCGGCGCGCCAGTCGCCTGCCTGCCCAGTGCCGCCGCGCAGTTGGGGGTGGTAGGTATCCAGGAGCAGGGCGGGGTGGTTGGGCTGGCGCAGCGGCGGCAGATACCACTCCGCTTCTGCTTCCGCTTCTGCCAGGGAAGTGGGGCGCAGCGCTTTGTAAGCGCGACCATAAAGAGGAGAGGCCGGGTCGCCAATCAGGGCAGGCACTTCTTCACCATGTAGTTGGGCCAGGTCCAGGCCGCACTGCTCCATTGTTGCCGCCATTTCCGCGCCGCTGGCGTTGACAAAGACGCCCACCAGCAGGGGACGGCGGTCTTGCTGGCGGACAGTCTGGCAGATGGCGGCGGCGGCGGCTGGTTGGATGGCGCGCGGGCTGCCAGGCCATAAGATGAAACCGAGGTAGTCCGCGCCCGCCGCTGCGGCGGCTAAGGCGTCTGCCAGATTGGTGAGGCCGCAGATTTTGACGCGCGTCATGCGGTAAATATAGCAGGTAAGAAGCTGAGCAATGAGCTGAGCAATGAAAGCTGGCGCTGCGGCGCGTTAATCGGCGAGGTCGTCAGCCATAGCCAGTTCTTCTTCCGCTACTGACTCAGTGGGGCGGAGATGGCTAACGACAACGCGCGTTGTCCACTGGCGGATCATGGCCTGCGTGTTGTAGACGCCTAGCTGGCGGAAGAGGAAGGCAAATTGCTCTTCTAATGCCTGCTCAATGCGAGACATGTCGGCGGCGTCCAGATCCCACATCATTTGCTTGAGGGGGCCGATTGCTTTCTTGCGCGCGGAGTATAGAAACTGCTCTTCAGTCTGGCCCGATTTCCATTCGTTCTTGAGGTTGCTTAGCACATAATTATAGGCTGTGTCTATAAAATATTGCGGGGCATGGTCAAAGAACATGTTCTGGAAGTTGGTAGCCAGGTGGATTTCAATGGTGCCAATCTGGGGGAATTTGTTGAAGGCGCTGGCGGGCAGGGTGGAAGCGCCATGCTGCACGGCGCCGCCTGTGCCATATTCGGCGCGGGCCAGGTGGCTTAACTCGCGTAAGGTATCGAAGTCCACTTTGACGTCAGCCAGGGTGCCATCGGGCAAAACGACGCCGCCGTGGCTGGTGCCCGTTTGCACGGATATTTTGGAGATGCCGGCAACGCCTGCCGGCAGCACACGCAAATACCCATCCATAAAGGCGCGCAGCTCGGCAGGGGTGGAGTTGTGCCCGCCCACTTCGCCAATTTCGCCGCCCAACGAAATCGTAATCCCCTCTGGCTCAATCTGGCGAGCGTATTGGGTCAGTTCAGCGCAGACGGCGTAATTGAGGCGCTGCTGTTCGTCCAGCGTTTGCGGGCTAAGGTCAACCAGGGTGGAGGTGTCAATGTCAATGTTATAGAAGCCCGCCGCTACTGCTTCAGCCATCAAATCCTTCACTGCCTGCACTTCCTTGTCGCGGTTGGCGGCGAAATTCTTGGCCGAAATCTGGAAATGATCCCCTTGAATGAAGACCGGGCCGCGGAAACCTTCGCGCACCGCCGCCGCCAGCACACAAGCCACATATTCGGCGGGGCGCTGCTCGGTGTAGCCCATTTCGGAGCGGGCGATTTC
Source organism: Chloroflexota bacterium (assembly GCA_019136785.1). Lineage (GTDB taxonomy): Bacteria > Chloroflexota > Anaerolineae > Promineifilales > Promineifilaceae > JAGVTM01. The sequence goes on from JAGVTM010000021.1 coordinate 5,470, forward strand.
AAAGATAAATGCGCCGACGCGCAGGGCGTTAGCGGCGCGAAAGACGGCGCGAGAGGTGTAGTAATTGGCGGCGCGCACGTTGATGGCGGGGACGGTGAAGTTGGCGGGTAAATCGCCGCGCCCCACCGCCATGTAAATCTCGTGGATGGAGGCGGGGAAAATACCCACCGCCTGGGCAATCTCCCAGATCAGCCAGCGGGCGGTGTCCCGCACCAATCCGGCGCTAAAGACGGCGCTGTACGCCAGACCGTCCATTTTTGCCGGCAGCAGCGCTTCGTTGAGAATCCTTATCTGACTATCAGTCACGGCGACAACGCCCGCCAGATGGTCAGTCAGGTTTTTTACCTTTGTTGCTTTCATGATGTTGTATTTCCTCCTGCGAAAGTAGCGGTCGGTGGGCAGAGCGCGCGCCGCGCTTCGTTTTGGCTAAAAATCAACCTGCGTAATCTGTGATTACTTTTATCCCCGGCGCGGCGACTTTGCCGCTAACGGCTGAGAATACGGATGGCTTCGTCCAGACGCGCCAGAGTGCGCCGGCGACCGAGAGCCAGCATGGATTCAAACAGCGGCGGCGAGACTTGTTGGCGGGTGATAGCCAGGCGAGCCGCGCCCAGGAAGGGACCGGCTTTGTGGTTGGCGGTGATGCTTTCGCCAATGCGATACATGCCGGCATCTATCGTCTGCATCTCGAACGGCTCTACTGTGGCTGCCAGTTCCCGCGCCTGCTGGAAACCAGCCAGGGCTGCCGCAGGTCCCATTTGTTTGTGCGTCAGGTCGGCGGTGGTCAGGCTGGCTGGCGTCTGATCAAACAGGAAGCGCAGAAAATCTACCGCTTCCGATAGTTTCTTCAGGCGCACGGACATTGCCGGCATCACCGGCAGCAAATCCGCCGCCGTTCCCTCATAGCCTGCCTGTTGCAAGAAGGGCAGCACTGCCTCAGCCAGCGCCTTTGGCGACAGTTCTTGAATGTATTGCCCGTTGAGCCAGTCCAGTTTGCTGTAAGGGAGCTTGGTGGGCGACGGGCTTAAATCCTGCAAATCAAAGCGGGCAATCGCCGCTTCAATGTCAAACTTTTCTCCATCATCCCCAAAAGACCAGCCAATGGTTGCCAGGAAGTTGACCAGGGCTGCCGGCAAGTAGCCGGCTTCACGGAACTCATCCGCGCGCACGTAAATGCGCTCCCCGCTGTCCAGGAAGGCGTGATCCCGTTTGCTCAACTTCCCTTTGCCGCTGGGGCTGAGGATGACGGGCAGATGCACGTAGACAGGCA
>JAGVTM010000226.1 GCA_019136785.1 Chloroflexota bacterium
GAAGAGGTAATGGTTGGCAAGGTCGCCCAGCGCCCTGCGCCAGGGAAGAGGTAATGGTTGGCAAGGTCGCCCAGCGCCCTGCGCCAGGGAAGAGGTAATGGTTGGCAAGGTCGCGCAGCGCCCTCGCCAGGGAAGGGGTAATGTAGGGCGAGGGGCGCGCAGCGCCCCTCGCCCTCTCCGAAAGCCCCCTTCCCCCCTGGGGGGAAGGGGGTTGGGGGATGGGGGCTTGCTTCCCCCGTTAACAAAATGCGCCGCACTCTACGAGTGCGCCGCACTCTACGAGCGCGCCGCACCCCTGGCGACTCTATCGTTATAAAAAGGTAAACAAATGAATCGAACACGCACCGCACAGGGAGCTAAAACCCTGCCAGGCATCTACTACACCGCCGCCGGTATCTGGCAGCAAGAGCAAGAACGCATTTTCAGCCGGAACTGGCTGTACGCCGGACGCGCCAGCAGCAGCGTCGCACTGGTGGACATCTGTGGGGAGAGTTTGATCGTGACGCGGGATGGGGCGGGCGCGGCGCGGGGATTTTACAACGTGTGCCGGCATCGCGGCACACGTCTCTGCCCCGAATCCCCGGCCCAGTTGACCCATACCATCCAATGCCCTTACCACGCCTGGACTTACGACCTGTCCGGCAACTTAATTGGCGCGCCCAACATGCACGAAGTCGCCAGCTTCCGCAAAGAAGATTACCCGCTGCATCCTGTGGCGGCGGCGGAGTGGGCCGGCTGCCTGTTTGTCAATCTGGACATGGACGCCCCGCCGCTTTCCCAGGCGTTAGCCCCCATTTGGGATAAGTTCGAGGCCTGGCAGTTGGCGGAACTGGCAGTAGCCCATGAAACAACCTACGACGTCGCCGCTAACTGGAAGTTGATCTTCCAAAACTACTCCGAGTGCTATCACTGCCCCACGCTGCACCCCGCGCTAAACCGGCTGACGCCGTATCGGAATGCCGGCAACGACCTGGAAGAAGGCCCCATCCTGGGCGGCCCCATGCGTCTGTCCGACGGCATCGGCAGCATGACGCTGAGCGGGCAGCGCTGCGCCCCACCTCTAGCCGGCGTCGGCGGCGCAGATTTAGGCTGTGTCTACTACTACACCCTGTTTCCCAGCATGTTCCTCAGCCTCCACCCCGATTACGTCTTAATCCACCGCCTGCAGCCGTTAGCCGTAGATCAGACGCGCGTTGCCTGCCAGTGGCTTTTCCATCCCACTGCCCTGTCTCAGCCCGGCTTTGACCCTGGCGAAGCCGTTGCCTTTTGGGACATGACCAACCGCCAGGACTGGCGCGTCTGTGAACTGTCGCAGCAAGGCATCAGCTCCCGCGCCTATACCCCCGGACCCTACGCCGAACTGGAAAGCATGATCGCCGCCTTCGACCGCGCCTATCTGCACGCCCTGGCTGCGCCATAACCAGGGAAGAGATAATGGTGGGCGAGGGCCGCGCGGCGCGGGCGCGCAGCGCCCTCGCCCTCTCCGAAAAGACCCCTCCTCCCTGGAGAACTGCCCCTTCAGGGGGAAGGGGGCTGGCGGATGGGGGCCTGCCAGTAAACCTCAAAGAGACTCTTGTACTCTGGCAATCGCGTCCGTCCTGCGCCTTACGGCTGCAATATCTCTACCGCCGCACTGACGCTATTTACCACCACATTATACTTGCCTGGCGTTAACTCCTGCGTTCCCAGGACAATCACCTGCCGGAAGGGAACTAGCGCCTCCGTGCACATGAGGTTGGGATCACGGAAAGTCGTCAACGTAATCAGCCAGTCGCTGCCCATCAGTTCCTGCGATGTACCCGTGAGGGTGGTGCATCCGTCAGCCAGATTGCCTTCGACCGTGATATGCAGTTCGCCTGGCGTGCTGGCGGGGTCAGCCACGTTGACACTGTCAACGTAAGCGCCAGAAGGAGCCACGCCTGAATCAGTATCGTTGGCGGGTTCTGCCGGCATTGCATTGTCCATGTCCAGCGTAAAAGAAGCCGTCACGCCATTGACGTCTACTTCATACGTGCCCGCCGCTAACCCATTCACGGGCAGCGGAATCACGGTTGTGTAGGGAACCAGCGCCTGCGTGCACAACAGATCCGCCTGCCGCCAGGTCGGTAGTTCCACCTGGAACACGTTTCCTTCCTGCTCGATCACGGGTTCATCTAACTGTGTACAACCGTCAGGCAGTTGCCCACGCACTTCAACCTGAACCTGGACCGGAAAGGATTCCAGGTAAAGAATCTGGATGCTGTCCACCGCCGCTGTGCCAATAATCACATGCGCGGGTGGCACATTGCTGCCTGGTGTGGTCGTTGCTTCGTCTGCCGGCGTCGTAGCGGCTGGCGGCAGCGTGGGCAATGGTTCCACTGGCGCGCCGCTACATGCCGCCGCAGTGAATAGTCCCAGCAGCGCCAGCGCCAGCCAGAGGGGTCGTTTGTAAAATTGTGACATAGAGCTTCTCCTTTCAACACGTTTGTCATGTGTCAGATACATGCTTAATAACGTGATGGCCCAGGAAAAGGTTCCACCTGGCGCAACGGGATCACGGGCAGAGGGCTTCGTTCACGTCGGCGGTATAGGTTACCCACTGCCAGGTCTTTGCCGGCACAGCCAGGGCGGCGGCATACCCAGGCGCCGGGTCGAACCCATGCAAAGACCAGCGCTGCACATCTTCGGGATCGGCGGCTACGGAGAGCAGCCGCGCCCGCTCATCGGGTCCAAATGCCACTTCAAACTGATCCAGCGGGCGGGACAAGCCTTCGCCAATGCCTTTGATATACGCTTCTTTGCGCGTCCAACATTCGAAGAAAGCATGGTGACGCTGGTCTGCCGGCATTTCCGCCAGCCGCGCCCGCTCCCCCTCCGCGAAAAAGTGAGCGGCAATACCCATCATATCATCCAGCGGGCGCGCTCCCGCGCGGGGGTGTGCCCGCGTGAGCGGGCGCATCCACTCCACATCTACGCCCACTGCCGGCAGCCGCGTCACCGCCAGCAGCGCCAGTTCTTGCGAATGGGACAGGTTAAACTGCACCTCCGCGCCTTCGCCCCCGCCGGGGGCGCAGCCGCGCAAGGCAGGTTTCCCCTGGGGCCCATAGACAAAGGCCAGATTTTCGGGCGGGATGCCGGCATAACGGCTCAATATGCGGCGCAGCATCCCCCGCGCCACAATAAAGGGCTGGCGATGGCGTTCAAAGTGAAAGGCGCGCGCCCGCGCCTGTTCATCGGCTGCCAGCAGCGACCACAATGCCGCTGCCGCCGCCGCTGGCGCAGACAGCCACACCCGCCACACGTGTACTTCATCCTGCGCCAGCGCCACCTGCGCTGGCGCGTCCCGCCACAGCAATTCCTGCATTCTTTCCTTCGGAGGGTTAGCCGTTTTCCTGTAAGTGGCGGCGCAGCGGCGCAGCCAGCTTTTCCATATGATCAGCGCGGAACAGGGTGTCGTGGTTGCCAGGGATGATTTCGATCTGGATGCCGGCATTCGTCAACGCCGCCCACTTCACCTGATGCCGCCCGGTATGGGCAGCGTTGGCATACAACGTAATCTGCCCCGGATAGATTTGCGGCTGGTAACGGAAGCGAGCCGCGAAAGCCACCTCGCGCAAAAGGCGCATACGCTTTTCCGCCGCTGCCAGCGCCGCCGCACGAGTGGGCGGCGGCGGCACCGCCTGGCGCAAACGGCGGCGCTGCACCAGATAGGCGGCGCGGGCGATCAGCCGATCCAGGCGATTGCCCGTCTCCGCCGCCTTGTTTTCCAAAGCGCGCGGCGGATCCCAGACGTGATGGGTGGCGTTGGGCGGGATGAGCGTGTCTATCACCGCCAGATGCGCCACTTCTTCCCCTTGCGCCGCCAACTGCTGCGCCATCTCAAAAGCCACAATGCCGCCCAAAGCGTGCCCGCCTAAGCGGTAGGGCCCATGCGGCTGCGCCGCGCGCACTGCCTGTAGATAACAGGCGGCCATCTCCTCGACGGTCTGGTGCGGTTCCTGACCCGGTTCCAACCCCAACGGCTGCAACCCATACACAGGCTGGTCTGCGCCCAGGTGCTGCGCCAGGGGAAGGAGGCTGAGGATTGTGCCGGCATCATCCGGTACGCAGAAGAATGGCGGGCGCGACGCCGACGCCGCGGCGCCTGCGCGCCGAGCGGCGCGGCTCCCTGCCGGCAGCAGCGTCATCACGCTCCAGGCCGGAGGCGGCTGTCCATCCAGCAAGCGCGCCAGTTCCGCTATCGTCGGCGCCAGCGCCAGCGCCGTCAACGGCACTTGCACCCCAAGCTGCTCGCCAATCGCTGCGCACAAATAAACGGCTTGCAAATAGTTATCTGTTAACGATTCCAGCCGTGCCTGCGCCCATCCCGCCGCTGCGCCCATGCGCGCGCCCGCGGGCGCAGGCGCAGCCACTGCTCGCCCCAGAACGCCCTGCCAGACAGCCTTCAACTGCCGCTCCAACCCCTTATCACCAGGCAAGCTGGCCTGCGCCTCCGCCCCCCCAGAACCTTGACCAACCAGCGCCGCCATTGCCGCCCCCTCCTCATACCTCATACCTCCTACCTCATACCTCATACCTCCTACTTCATACCTCTCGTCCGCCAGCGCCTTGTCCCGCACCTGCCGCAGCTTCTCCACCAACGTCTGCAAATGAGGCGGCTGCAGCATGGTCAGATGGTTGCCGGGGATAATGTGAATATCCACGCCCGCTGTGGTCAGTTCGGCCCAGTTAAGCTGCCGCCCGCCTGTATGCTCACTGTTAGAGAACAAGGTAATTCGGCCCGGATAAACCTCCGGTTCGTAGTTCAAGCGCGCCTGGAAATGAGCGTCAGACGCCTCCCGAATGTAGCGCGCCTGTTGGCCAAACACATTAGGCAGCACACCCTCCTCCAGCCGCATCTGCCGCAGGCGGCGCAGCCACATTAACTGCTTTAACGGCCCTTGCCGCAGCAGGTACAACCCGCGATAGAGCAGACGCCGTCTGTTGGAGACGCCATCCACAGCGTCGCTGCTGCGATATACCTGGAGCGTCGTATGCGGCGGAACCAGGACGTCCAGCACCGCCAACAAAGCCACACGTTCCCCCTGCCGCTGCAGCTGCTGCGCCATTTCAAAAGCGACAATGCCGCCAAAACAACGCCCCCCCAACAGGTAAGGCCCATGCGGCTGCACCGTTTGTAGTTCACGAACGTAATGGGCAGCCATTTCCTCCACCCGCCGCTGCGGGGGATGTTTGCCATCCAACCCTAACGGCTCCAGACCATAGACAGGCTGGTCTGGCCCCAGGCAGCGCGCCAGTTCGGTGAAAGTGAGGATGGTGCTGCCGTTGGGCGGAACCAGAAAGAGCGGCGGCTTATCGCCTTTCGGCTGCAGCGGCACCAGCGAGGTGAGTTCAACGTCGCCGGGTAGTTCGTATTGGAAACTGACTGCCAGTTGGCGCGTTTGTTGGTTCAAGGGGCGGGCCAGGCGGACTTCTCGCCAGGCGTCCGCCAGGGCGGCGTCAATGCCCTGGCGATGGTGAAAATGGGGATCGCCCACCTGGGCAGAGTGGGCGTACACGCCGTCTGTCATCCGTTCGCCGCTGTATGGCTGCAACACAGCCGCGTGGAACGGCAGATCGAGGAAGGCGCAGATGCGACGCAGACTGGCTTCGGGTTGGCGCACCAGTTCTTCATAAAACAGTACCAGTTGGCGTTCCGCCGGAATGTGCTGCAAGAAATCGCGCGTGTTTTGGTTGGCGGTGACCCATACGTCTTCCGCCAGCTTTTCGCGGTCAACAGTCACATCTCCCAACAGACGGTCTATGCGGGTGCGCACGGATGATTCAATCACGGCATACGGGTGGCGCACCAGATGGATATAGCGGGGAGCGGTAAACCATGCTTCCGCCCGATCCAGCGCCTCGCGCTGCAGCGCATAGGAAGGGGATTTATCCAACAGCAGGCGCGGCGCAGCCGCCTGCTGCAAGTCGGCGTATACTTCCTGAACACAACGGTCCGCGGCTAACCACTGCTCAATTTTTTGTTGGGCGGCGGCGGCGTCCAGGTCGTAGAGGGACATGACGGCCCGCTGCAAACCTTCGTGCAGATAGCTGTCCGCCAGGGCAGCCTGCCGCTCAGCCATGGCGGCGTAAGGCAGTAGATGTAGTTCGGGCGGACAGAACAGCGCAGGATGGCCGGCAAGCATGGCTCGCAGCAGGGTGGAGCCGGAGCGAGGAGCGGAAAGCAGGAAGACCATGCCTGGATTTTTCGCTGCCGGGTGGGTCTTGTGGACGCCGGCGCGGCTGGTTTTGCCATTTGCCGTTTGCCCGCTTGTCAATGGCTGCCGCAGAACGACTGCGGGCCCGCCCCCGTGCGGGGGCGGGGCAAAAATCTGGGTGGCTTTGATGGACGAGGACGCGGTTGCCGGCTGCCCATTCTGCTGTAGCTGGCGCGCCAGATAAGCTGCCAGGTCCGCCAGCGAGGGGCGGTCAAAAATTTCGCGCATAAACAGCCCCAGCCCCAGGTCGGTTTGGAATTGGCGGATAAGCTCCATCACCATAATCGAGTCGAGGCCCAATTCCAGAATGCTGTGGGTGAGGCTGATATCCGCTGCCGGCATTCTCAAAACGTGCCCTACCTGCTGCTGCAAATAAACGGCCAGCAGCGCGGGCCAGCGAGCGGCAGGCGCTGCCGTCAACTGCGTCTGAATTGAAGTAGCTGGCGCAGCCTGGGCGGGCGGTCCGGCTGGCGTATGCGCCAGATTAGACAGCATCGTCTGCGCCCCGCTGCCCTCAGCGGCGTCCCCGCCGCCCACAGCGGCGTCCCCGCCGCCCATTTCATACACGGCGCGGAAGGAATCCCAATCCACGTCGGCGACCACTTGCTGGGTAGCCTGGCTGGTCATTAACTGCCCCAACAGGTGCAGGGCTGCTGCTGGCGACATGGGGCGCACTCCCAGGCGGCGCAGATACGTTTCCTGGCCCGTGTCCACCGTCATGCCGGCATCTGCCCACGCGCCCCAGTTGACGGACAATGCCGGCAGCCCCAACTGCCGCTGGTAATGCGCGAAACTATCCATGAACGCATTAGCCGCCGCGTAATGCGCCAGGTCCTTCGACCCCAACACCGCCGCCATGGAAGAAAACAGCACAAAACAGTCCAGGCTGGCGGCAGCCTCCACTGCCAGGGCGTGCAGGTTCAGCGTTCCCACTATTTTGGGGCGCAGCGCTGCCTGCCACTGCTCTGGCGTGATTTCCGCCAGCGGCTGCGGCTGCGCCACGCCCGCCAGGTGGAAAATACCCCGCAGCGGCGGCAGCAGCCCCTCCGTTTGCAGCGCCGCCAGGCGGTCAAAAGCGGTCTGCAGACTGGCGCGCTCGGTCACGTCTGCCGGCAGCAGCGCCACCGTGGCCCCGGCGGCTTCAAGCTGGCGGATGGTCACAAGCTGGCTCGCCAGCCGTCCGCCAGCGGCGATAGCCTGATCCCACTGCGCCCGCGGCGGCAGCGGCGTGCGTCCCACCAACGCCAGGCGGCGCGCCCCGTTCTCCACCAGCCAGCGCGCCAGGGACAGACCCAAACTGCCCAATCCACCCGTAATTAAATAAGTGGCGTCCGCGCGGAAGCGAGGCAGGGGGGACTCTGGCGCGCCAGAGTGCGCGGCTGCCAGGCGGGGGACAAAAAATTGACTGCCGCGGCAGGCGATCTGCCGTTCCTGTCCTGAATTGTGTAAGCAAGCCAGCAAATCGTCCACTTGCGGCGGCTGTGCCGGGTCCAGGTCTATCAAGCCGCCCCACAGGTCAGGGTGTTCCAAAGCCAGCGCCCGACCAAAGCCCCACAAGGTCGCCTGTTCTGGGGCAATGGGGGCGCCGGTCACCGGCTGCGCGCCGCGGGTGACCAGCCACAAGTTCGCCGTCTGGCGGCGGCGGGCCAGGGTTTGCGCCAGGCGCAGCAGCGGCGTCAGATCGGGCGCAGCAGCTGCGGGCGCGCCCCCGCGCGGGGGTGCAGCAGATGCGGGCGCAGACGATGGTTCCAGCCCCCACAAATACAGGATGTTGGCCCCTGCGGGAAGCTGCGCTGCCGTCTGGCTCCAATCGGCAGACGCCGCAGCATCTGCGGGCGCACTCAGCAGGCGGGCTGTGCCGCCTCTCTGGCGCAGGCGCTCTGCCAACTGCCGCGCCATGTCACTGTCCTCACCGAGGAGCAGCCAATGGGCCGGGCTGTGGTTGCTTTGCTGCGCTCCCACACGGGGGCGCGCCCCCGCACGGGGGCGCAGCAGCGGTCGCTGAGGCAGCGGTCGCTGAGACAGCGGGGTCATTGGCTGCCAGGCAATCTCATATAGCCAGTTAGAAGCGGGAACGGAACCCGCAGCAGGCGGCGCAACCTCATCTGCAAGCGCAGGTCTGGCTGTGAGAGGAGCGACGGCGGCGCGCAGGCGCTGCGGCGCGCCCGGCGGGCTGCCGCTTGCCTGCAGCCAGTATCGCTGCCGCTGCCAGGGGTAGCGGGGTAGGGGAACCCGCTGCCCTGTGGGGTAAACGGCAGCCCAATCTACGTCCCATCCCTGGGTATAGAGGGCCGCCAACGTTTGCCGCATCTGCGCCGGCTCGTCCTGATAACGCGCCCCCGCACGGGGGCGCTCCCCCGCACGGGGGCGCGTCCCCGCATGGGAGCGCCGCAGCGAAGCCAGCGCCAGGGCAGTCTGTCCTGGCGGCGCGTACTGCTGTATGCCCTGGGTGATGGCGGGCGCCAGCACCGGGTGGGGATTCAGTTCCAGGAAAACGCTGTATCCATCTGCCAGCATTTGCTGCATGGCTGCGGCAAACTGCACCGGCTGGCGCATGTTGGCTTTCCAGTAGTCCGGGCCCAGTTCGTCGCCGCTGACCTGTTTGCCGGTGACTGTGGAGTAAATGGGGAGAGTGGCGGCGTGGGGCTGGATGCCCGCCAGGCTGGCAGCCATCTCTGGCTGCAGCGGCGTCATTTGCGGGCTGTGCGAAGCGTAATCCACCCGCAGATAGTCGGTGTAGACGCCACGCGCTTGCAGGGTGGCGTTGATTCTGGCTATGGCGTCGGGGTCGCCGGCTAAAACAACCGACGCGGGATTGATGGCGGCAATATCTACCTGGTTTTCATACCCTGGCAAGGCGGCGTGGGCTTCCATTTCCGCCATTTCTACCACCAGCATTTTGCCCCGCCCGGCGGCAGTGTGCATCAGTCGCCCACGGTGGAAGATGACGCGCACGCCGTCAGCCAGACTGAGGGCGCCGCTGATGCCGGCAGCAGCTACTTCGCCCATGCTGTGCCCCACTACGGCGTCGGGGCGGATGCCCCAGCTTTGCCATAGAGCAGCCAGAGCCATTTGCAGGGCGAACAGCGCCGGCTGAGTGATGGCTGTTTCATCCAGGCGGGACTCTGACTGCGGGCGAGTTAACTCTGCCAGCAGCGACCAATCCGCATACGGGCGCAGCAGTTGGTCGCACGCTTCAATGACGGCGCGAAACACGGGTTCAGTGTGCAGCAGTTGCCGCCCCATGCCCCACCATTGCGGGCCCTGCCCGCCGCAGACGAAGACGAGTTTGCGCGGGCGGTTGGCTTGTTTTTCGCCCTGGAACAGAGGGAGCGCAGCGGCTGCGGGCGCAGCCTCTGTGGGCGCGATGGCGGTTTGTGGATTGGCAACGAAGGTGTGCAGGCGGGCAGCTATGTCTGCCGGGTCGCTGCCTACCAGTGCCAGCCGGTGGTTATGGTGCGGGCGGCTGCGGCTGGCGCTGTATCCGACGTGCTCCAGGTTAACCGCCGGCTGGCCGGCAGCCGGCTGGAGCAGGTCGGCGTACCGCTGCGCTAAAGCTGTCAGGGCGGCGGGGTCGCGCGCGGAAAGGGGCAGCAGGATGGGCATGGGAACCCTTTCATCCGTGTCCGCGAGCGCGCCCGCGTGCGCGGGCGCAGCTGCCTGGATAGGGGCGCGCCACTCGGCGCGCAGGCGCATGACGGCGTGGGCGTTAGCTCCGCCGAAGCCGAAGGCGCTGACGCCAGCAACCAGTTCCCCCGCCTCATTCGCCGCCCAGGGGGTGAGTGTATCTTGTACGCGCAGCCCCAGGTCGGCAAACGGGATGGCCGGGTTGGGCGTCTGGTAATGCAGGGTAGGGGGAAGCTGCCCGTAATGCAGCGCCAGGGCGACTTTGATCACGCTGGCGATGCCGGCAGCCGCCTCCAAATGTCCCAGGTTGCTCTTTACCGAACCAATGCGGCAGGGTTGGTTGGCGGGACGGTGGGGGCTGAGGACAGTGCGCCCCCGCGCGGGGGCGCGCCCGCGCCCGCCGATCACGGAGGCGAGGGCGGCGGCTTCAATGGGGTCGCCCAGGGCTGTGCCTGTGCCATGCGCCTCGATGTACTGTACCTGGTGGGGGGCAATGCCGGCATTGGCGTAAGCGGCGCGCAAAACGGCTTCCTGGGCGTGGCGGTTGGGGGCAGTCAAGCCATTGCTGCGCCCGTCCTGGTTGACGGCGCTGCCGGCAATCACCGCATAAATCCTATCCCCATCCGCCTGCGCCTGAGCCAACGGTTTCAGCACCACCACGCCAGCCCCTTCGCTGCGCACGTAGCCGTTAGCGCGGGCGTCAAATGGTTTGCAGCGACCATCGGGAGCCATAAAACCCGCCTGGCTGAAGTTGACGGTAACGGCAGGGGATAGAATGAGATTGACGCCGCCGACCAGCGCCAGCGCGGATTCGCCGCGCTGCACGCTTTGCGCCGCCAGGTGCAGCGCCACCAGGGAGGAGGAGCAGGCGGTATCCACCGCCAGGCTGGGGCCGTGCAGGTTCAGGAAGTACGAAAGGCGGTTGGCGGCAATGCTCAGGGCGCTGCCCGTGCCAATGTACGGGTCGCTGATCTGGTCGTCGTGAAGCTGCATATGGCCATATTCCATGCCTGAAATGCCGATAAAGACGCCTGTGGCCGTGCCGCTGAGTTGGTCGGGGGGGATGCCGGCATCTTCTAACGCTTCCCAGGCCACTTCTAGCAGCAACCGCTGCTGCGGGTCCATTCGTTCCGCCTCACGCGGCGAAATGCCAAAAAAACGGGCGTCGAATTCGTCAATCTTGTCCAGAAAACCGCCCCAGCGTGTGTTCATCTTCCCCGGTTGGAGGTCAGGGTGGTAGAAGGCGTCCACGTCCCAGCGGGATGCCGGCGTTTCGCTGATGGCATCCACGCCATTGATCAGCAGTTCCCAAAACGCCTCCGGCCCATCCGCCCCTGGAAAACGGCAGCCCACCCCCACAATAGCCACCGCCTCCGCCTCTTGCCCACGACCCGCTGCCTGTTTTCCGTTATCTGCTGTCTGTTTTCCGTTCCCGGTTAAATACCCTGCCAGGGCGTTGATCGTGGGATATTCATACAGCAGCATCGGCGGCAGCTTCCGCCCCAGCCAGCTTTCCAGTTCGCCCGCCAGACCCACAGCCGTAGCCGAATCCAGGCCATATTCTGCCAGGGGCGTGTCTACCTGGATTTGCCCGGCGCTTACCTTCAACTGCTGCGCCAGCCGCTGCACCAGCCAGCCGGTGATGTGGAGGGGGGAGAAGGGCGGCGAGGACGCCGCTGGCGGCGGCGGGGGCTGCTGCCCCTCATCTTCTTGCCAGGCAGCCAGCGTTGCCAGCGTTTTGTCCAGGAAGGCGGCGCGGCAAGCGTGGCGCTGAATTTTACCGCTGGTGGTTTTGGGGATGGTGGTGGGGTGGATGAGGGTGATGGCGTGAGGGGCAATGTCGTGCTCGCGGACAATGCCGGCACGAATCGCTTCGATAATGGCCGGTGGGTCTGCCTGATCTGCTTCCTGACGCAGTTCGGCTACCACCGCCAGTTGCTCCGCGGCGGCCGCCGCGTGCGTCTCAATGGCAAAGGCCGCCACGCAGCCGGGGCGCACCGCCGCGTGGCTTTGCTCCACGGTGCGTTCAATGTCTTGTGGGTAATGGTTGCGCCCACGAATGATGATCAGGTCTTTCAGGCGACCGGTGACAAACAACTCACCCTGGTGCAAGAAACCGAGGTCGCCGCTGCGCAGGAAGGGCCCATCGCCATCCGTCGTGTAGGCTTGAAAGGTCTCCGCCGTTTCCTGGGGGCGCTGCCAGTAGCCCAGAGCCACTGTGGGTCCGGCGATCCAGATCTCGCCCACTGGCGTCGTTCCCGCCTCGTTTGCCGCGTAGGGAATGCTGCTGTCCGGGTTGACAATGCGCACCCGCGTATCCAGCCAGGTGCGCCCACAACCGGTCAGGGTGCGGCTGGCTGGCTGGTCGGAGGCTGCCAATTGTACCTGATGCTGCGCCCCCGTGCGGGGGCGTGCCCCTGTGCGGGGGCGTGCCAGGGCCGGATCGGATACGGTCAAATAGACAGGCTCCGCCTGCACCAGCCCGCCGCTGACCATCAGGGTGGCTTCTGCTAACCCGTAGCAGGGATAGGCGAAGCGGGATTGGAAGCCCGCCGGTCGAAACGCCTGGGCAAAACGTGCCAGGGTGTCGTGGCGCACAGGTTCTGCGCCGTTGTAGGCTGATTCCCAACTGCTTAAATCCAGGCCGGCGCGCTGGGCGGGCGTGGTTTTGCTGACGCACAAATCAAAGGCGAAATTGGGCCCGCCGCTGTGGCTGCCGCGATAGCGAGAAATGGCTTGCAGCCAGCGGACGGGCTGCTGCAAGAAGGCGGCTGGGGAGAGCAGCACGCCTGGATAACCGCCGTAAACCGGGCCCAGAATGCCGTCTATCAGCCCCATGTCGTGGAAGGGAGGCAGCCAGCACACGGAAACGGTGTGGGGCCCAAGGTCAAAGGCGGTGTAGATGGTGGACAGGTTGTAAATCAGGTTGGCGTGGCTGACAATGACGCCTTTTGGGATGGCGGTAGAGCCGGATGTGTATTGGAGGTAAGCCACGTCGGCGGCGGCAATAGGGGGGTGTTGCCAGGCAGGCGCCGGTGGAAGATTGGCGGTATCCAGCCATTGTAAATGGGCCAGACCCGGCAGTTCATCAAGCTGTTTTTTGATGCCGCGCATAACCTGACCGGCGCTGAGCACCAGCGTGGCTTGCGCATCGGCGGCAATGGCCTGGATGCGGTTTGTGTGCAGCGTGGGCGCCGAGGCGCGCGGTTGCGGCGAGCCGGGGCGTTGCGGTTGGGGCGGGTATGCCGGCACAGCCATCACCCCTGCGTACAAACACCCCCAAAAAGCCGTCACATATTCCAGGCCCGGCGGGTACAGCAGCAAAACCCGGTCGCCCGCCGCCGTTGTCTGCGCCAGTGACGCCGCCACAGCCCGCGCTGCCTGATCCAACCCGGCGTAGGTCAGGCGCTGCTCAACCGTCTCGCCCGCGGGCGCGCCCCCGCGCGGGGGCGTGCCATCTACCAGGAAGGTATAAGCCAGTTGATCTCCCTGATGCCGCGCGCGCCAGCGCAAAGCCTCTATCAGGGTATTGAAGTCGGGGCGAGCGTTAGGATTGGGTTCCTGCATACCATCAGACCCGGCGTGATCCTGTTTGCGTAGAGATGGCAGGCTAACAGGTACGGTAGATGCTCCACCCCTGACCGCAAGATGGGATCACGGTGACGTTACATATGGACAAGACCAGCGCGACGCAGGTCGTCTTGTAATTTCATTGTTCTTGCCAATGGTATTGTACGCCACATTGCTTTTGGCACAAGTCCCCGCCCCCAGCGGCGTCCCCGTCCCCAGCGGCGTCCCCGCCCTCAGCGGCGTCCTCGCCGCCCGCGGCGTCTTCGCCGCCCGCGGCGTCTTCGCCGCCCGCGGCGTCTTCGCCGCCCTTCTCCCCTCTTGCTTCTTTCCTCTTTCCTCTTCCTTCCTTCTCACTCCTCCAGAAAGAAACATATGGCTCGCTCCAGCCGGCGCGCCCAGGCTGCTTCTTCGTGGCGCGCCTCTTTTTCTTCCACGTGCAGAAGCTGGCGCACCGGGCGGTAACCTTTTTGTACCAGAATGCGCTTCAAGCGGCGCACGCGGCCATAATATTGGCGCGAGGCGGCATGCAAAAAACGGTCGGCGCGGAACCCGGCGTATTCGCGGGTGCCGGCATCCAGGTAGATCTTGCCGGGCTGGTAGGGCACGTCTTCCACGTAGCGCAGCAGCGCTTCATCGGCAAACCAGACGGAAGGGCTCATGATGCCGGCATAGCCAAAAACCTGCGGGCGATGAAAAAAGGCGTACAGGCTGATCAGCCCGCCCATCGAAGACCCCAAAACTCCCGTTGCCGCCGCTGCCGCATGGGTGCGAAAATCGCGATCAATCGCCGGCTTGAGCGTGTCCGCAATAAAGTTGACGTACTTTTTCCCATCCCCACCGCCGTGGCGCGGGTCGCGGAACGGGCTGTACTCATCCATCCGCCGTACACCCATATTGGGGATGCCCACCACAATGGCTTCGTACCCCCTGGTTGCCAGCGTCTCCATGGTCTCATCCACCTGCCATTCCCCGGCGTAGCTCGTAGCTGCATCAAACAGGTTCTGCCCATCGTGCATATACAGCACCGGGTAGCGCTGGCTGCTATGATGATAGGACGGCGGCAGATAGACCAGAATATCGCGGTGATTTTGCAGTTGGGGGCTCCAAAACCCCCGGCTCACCTGTAAGTCGCCTGTTACCGTGTGATGATGTCCGTTCTTTTGTTCCAGGTAAGGTCGCCAATCGGGCATAAAGGTTGGTTTCTCGAGCATGGTTCAAAATCTGGCGACGAACTCTTGATCGCGCAGCCCTGTAGTTTAGTCGGGAATAAGTAAAAGGCAAGCGGGCCACCAGGCTATTTATTTGACCTGCTCAATTTCCTGGCTCAAGAGGATCTTTTCAGCGATGGCTCCATCCAATGACAGCAGCGTTTCACCCACGCGCACAATGTAGGCGGGAAATCGCTGCTGTAAACGCACAAAACAGCCTGGAACCAATCCCAGCGCCGATAGTTTCAACAACTGGTCGGTATTATTGGAGGCAATGTCTACCACCTGCGCCACCTGGCCTGGTTTCAAATCCCGCAGCGAACTGGTCATTGTCTTATCCTCCCTACAGGTCGCGGCAGAGATATTTTCTGCCATACATTTCGCGCCAGAGACGCCACGGCTGACCGGGATTCATCTACCACCTGGTAACCGCAGTTGGGGCAGCAAATAATGGCGCATTGCTTCGCCAGTGGGCAGTGACTATGACACGCCAGGTTGTCACCCTCAAACGTATATCCACACAAGGCGCATTGTTTCATAAGCGACAATAACCGTAGCCGCGGTTTCTAACCGCGCCAACTCAAAACTCGATACCAAGCAGGCGGAACGCCAGATTCAACAGGCTGCCCACCGCAAATGCAAACGGGAACACAAAAGCGGCTACCGCCAGAGCGGTGCGGCGACCATGTTCGCGCACAATCATCAACACGTTGGCGATGCACGGGATGAACAACGTGATGACTACCAGGCTGATGATAAGCTGGTTGGTTGTCAGCAAACTGTCGCGCGCCAGAGTGAACAACCCCACCGCGCCAAAGTCGCGCCGCAAGAAACCGATGAGAAAAACCGAAGCTGTTTCCGCGGGCAGCCCCAGCAGCCCCTTGACCAAAGGCGCCATGCCCCGCTCCAGCCAGACCAGCAGCCCCAATCTATCCAGCGCGAATAACAAAGCCGTGCCCAGGATGAAGAGCGGCAGCACTTCTTTCAAATACCATTCCAGGCGCGCCAGGGTTTTTACCACAATATTGCCCAACTGTGGGCGACGCACGGGCGGCAGTTCCAGGATGAAATCGGTACGCTGGCCAGGTAGAACGCGAGCAGCCAGCCAGCCCACGCCAAAGAGCGTGGCTGTCACCACTGCCAACCAGATGGCTACGCCAGCACTGGAAAGGAAAGCCATCATCCCCAACAAAACGCCTAACTGCGCCGAACAGGGGACTCCCAGAGCCAGCAGCAGGGTCACTTGCAGCCGTTCTTTGCGCGTTTCCAGAATGCGGGTGGTCAGGGTAGCCATCGTATCGCAGCCCAGCCCCAGCACCATAGGCAGCACGGCTTTACCATTCAGCCCCATCAGCTTGAAGGGCCGGTTAGCCATCACCGCCAGCCGCGCCAGATACCCTGAATCTTCCAGCAGGCTGAAAGCCAGGAAAAAGGTGAGGACAATGGGCAGCACAATCGCCAGGCTGTAGGACAGCCCCATGGTTACCAGACCATACTCGCCTACCAAAAAGTCGCGCACCACAGAAAATGGAATAGACTGAGCGGCGCGGATAGCCAGCGGATTGAGCCACTCGCCAAATACCGTTTCTTCCATCCAGCCCACCAGCGTGCCCGCGCCAAACTGTCCCACAAACAGATACATGACGACCAGCACCAGAACCAGGAAGGGCCATCCCCAAACGGGATGAACCATAATCTGGCCCAGTTTTTCGGCCAGCGTGGGGGGGCGGACGGCGGCAGCCTGGTAGACCTGAGCCAGCAGACAATCGGCGCAGCGCAGCCGTTGGCGGGTGATTTCGTAAGCCAGCGGTTGGCTGTATTGCGCGGCTGTTTCGGCGACTATCGCCTGGATGCTGGCTAACTGCGCCTGCCAGGTTTCTGGGGGTATCGGGTTTGCCCGCCGCGCATGTTCAGCCGGGCCCGCCTCGCCGGATAGCAAAGCCAGCGCCAAAGCCCGCCGTCCTGTCCAGTTTTCAGGGAGAAGGGTGGTAATGCGCTGCACGGCAGATTCTATGGCCCCGTCATAATGGATCTGGTAGCTCACCGGGCGCGGCGATTCCAGGCTGGCGCGCAAATCATCCAGACCACGCCCGTGTGTAGCCACGGTGGAAATGACGGGCGCGCCCAGGATTTGCGCCAGCCGTCGCGTGTCCACCTGAATGCCCAGGGACTCGGCTTCATCAGCCATGTTGAGCGCCAGCACGAAGGGCATGGCGTATTCCGCCAGTTGGAAAGTGAGCAGCAAGGCGCGGCGCAGGTTCTTGGTGTCGGCTACCTGAATCACGACCCAGGGTGAGCTATTTTGCAGCACGTCGCACGTTACGCGCTCGTCGTCAGAGCGGGGCAGCAGACTGTGAATGCCGGGCGTATCAATCAGGGTCAGGACCGCGCCATTGACGGAGAAAGGGCCGTGCGCCAGTTCCACCGTGGTGCCGGGGTAGTTGGAGATGTCTACGCGGTGGCCCGTAAACCGCGCAAAAAGCGCAGACTTCCCTACGTTGGGGTTGCCTATGAGCAGTATGGGACGATTGGTGATGGGGATAGTGGCGTTAATGGGTGGGTACTCCATGTTCATACGTTTACACGCATACAGCACGTTTCCCCCAGATTATAACCAGGGCGCCAGGGCGCATAAGGGTGTATCTTCCTGTTTTGGGCGTGACAAATGTCAGGAGCGGCGCAGCCCTTATCCCTGTTGCCTGCATCACAGAGCATCTGTATAGGAGTTGGGTACTGCTGTGTAGCCAGGTTGAAAGCGGACGCGCGCAGATCCGTTTATACTATGGGTAGATTCGAGAGGATACCTAAAACAACAACCGGGAAAATGATACAGGTCAGGTGGCAGCCTGGACGGAATGGGGCAAGACCCCGCTCGCGGTCAAAGGGCGCAAACCACTGCCTTATCCAGAATTAGCATCTCTGGTATCCACTTGCATGACGGCAAGGCCACCGACCGCCACGGGGTTGGTGGCTTTTCTGTTTCTGGCGAATTTCGGAAAGGGGATGCTGCTGACGCGGAAAGACGCCGATTGACGCGACTGGATCAGCCGCCATCTGTGGGCTGCCCACCGCTTTGCCGGCAACCTGTCAGGGGGACAATTCGTCTAGTTCTGCCTGGAGATTCTGGCGCGCGGCGGTTTCCAGAGAGGCGAGGGCGCCGGTGAGGAAGATGCGCGAGCGGGACAGGAAGTTTTGCAGCACTTGTCGCCGCCCCAAACGATAGAGGGCATCGGGGACGTGGGCGTACTCCTGGCGAATGGCTTGCTGATAGCGCCTGTAAGCGTCCGGCGGGGAGGCCAGGATGGACAGGTCCAGGTCTTGCAGCAGGCGCGCCCCCTGCGGGGGCGCAACGTCGGCATCGTCTGCGGGGGCGCGGTGGGCAGTGGCTTCTATCAGCGCGGCGGCGCGGGCTAACATCTGTGGCGGCGCTAACGCGCCCAATACAGCCTGCATGTGGGCGGCGCTGCGGCTTTCGTTGTCGCCGGCGTTGGGCGGCGCGCCGGCGTTGGGCGGCGCGTTGGCAGCAGGATCGTAGACGATGTCGTGATACCAGATAGCCAGGCGCAAAGCGAGGAAGTCACGTACCTGGCTGACGAAACGGTCTGCCCCTTGCAGCAGGCTGAGGATATGGTCTAAGTTGTGGTAAGGGCGGGCCCCATAATGCGCGGCTAAATCGGCAAACAGCGCTTCTGCCTGCGATTCGCTCAGGCCCAACTCATCCGCCAGAGCGCCCCATCGCTGGCGCAGCTCCTGAAAATCAGACGGCGGGGGAGGAGGGAGCGTCATCTGCCGCCAGCGGCGTCCCCGCCGCCCTCAGCGGCGTCCCCGCCGCCCTCAGCGGCGTCCCCGCCGCCCTTGTCCCCGACGGAGCCAACCCCTGAAACAACTTGTGCGCGGCGGCGGCGACATCTGCCACTGCCTGGTCAAAAGCCGCCTGGTTGGCGCGGGAAGGAGCGCGGTAGCCGCTTATTTTGCGCACAAACTGTAACGCGGCTTCCTGTAGTTCAACGTCTGTGGGCGGACGGTCGGAGTAGCGTAGTTTCTTGATATTGCGGCACATACCTTCCTCAAGTGCGGGCGCGCGCCGGATGGGCAGCTTTGGCCTGGTTTTCGGGACGGGCTGCCGTCAAAAAGCCGGCAAACATCAGGGTGGCGGCTACCAGTTCACCCAGGTAAAGCAGCGAGCCATGACCAAAGCGGGTCAGGGTGCTGGTGAAGGCTACCGACAGCGCGCCGGCGGCAATGAGAACGTTGGCAACGACGCGATTGGGTAAGACGCGCTTGCGCCGAAACAGATAGGCAGACCACAAAGCGCCGCCCACCAGCGTCACCAGACCGTAGACGTTGAAGAAGGGGGTGGTCAGGCGAATGAGGCCGCCGTCGTCAATTGCCGGCATAATTGTCCGGTATTGCTCGCTGATAGGCCGCGCCGTCGTAAATTGAGCAGCATCCAGGCGGGGCATCACTTGCAGCATCAACACCAGCGCTCCCAGGCTGCACAAAATCAGTACAGCGGTAATGGTGTGTACCCACTTTTTGCGGAAAAGCAGGTAGACCGTGCCGTGCCCAATCCAGGCCGCATTCAGCACCGCCCCGCAGAAATACCAGATAAAAAACGCCCATTCGTTCCAGGCCATTGCCAGATACGCTTCGGCGAAGCTACCCGCGCCAAACATGGCTAACCCGATGGCCCAAAATAAGAAGCTGAGCTTGCGCCGAACCAGAAATCGCTGCAGCACAAACACCGTGAACACCAGCATGATCAGGGCTGGCGCTATGGAAATTAAAGGAGGAATGGGGATAGATGACATCGGGTTTCCTTATTTCTGACCACTGTCCACTATTCACTGACCCCTGTCAGGTGTACGCCTCAGCCACAGCCAGTTGAATGACGTTGAGCACGGCATTGATGCGGCGCAGCAGCTTCTTGCGCGTATCAGGATGCACCTTGACGTGGTCGGGTAAATCAATCGCCACTTCTACCAACGCTTCGCGGAAGAACATGGTGGCTTGTAGGGCCGCCGTTAGCGACAACCCCGAACTCAGTGCATCGTCTGCATACTCATTGGCCACGGCGCGCACCTCAGCCAGGATGCTGGCGCTGCCGGCATCATCCCCATTTTCGATAGACACGTATTGCAGCAGCAGCCCCATCAGGCGGCGACCCAACAGCCGTTTGCGCTCGCGGTCTTGTTCGTCAACGGTAACCAACCACTGCGCCCCCTGCAAGCCCCTGATTTCCGTGCGTGTATGGCTCAGCGCCTTCTCTGCCAGCACATGTTCCAGGCTGGATGGCGGGCGGGCTGCCTGCCGTTGGTGGGCAATAAAGCGCTCAATGTCCGCCAGGACAAAGCGACGATGCCCGCCCGGCGTCAGCATCACCGGAAACTCCGCCTGATCCGCCCAGCGACGCAGCGTGGCCGGATGCACTCCCAGACGCGCCGCCGCCTCTGCCAGGGATAGCCAGGTTTTCGCAATTGTGTCAACAGCCATTATGCAGCCTCTTCATAAATAATACACCAATAATACGCCCATTGCCGCGCCGCCGAAGGCGGCGATGACCTGTCGCCGGCAACACGGGGCTTCGGCAAGCTCAACCCACGAGAGGGTTAGCCGTTATACCTCGCCGAAAATTTTGTATAAACCGCCGAAATTGTATGTAAATCTATGGGCAGCGGCAACCCGACTAATGTCACCATCCCGGATGACAAACGTCCTTTGTGCCTCTATACGGGCCCAAAGGCACGACGCGCCTAAAGCGAGACGCTCAGGCGTGATACACTGGAAAAGTGCATCGCGCCTGGCTAGTTGCGGCTTAGGGTTCGCCCTTTTTTCATGGCGCTGCGCTCTGCGCATAGGGAGGCCCTTCTTCGATACCTGGCAAGCTGGAATCCTTCCGGTCGCAGCCATCAAACTCATTGCACAAAAACTGCACCAGCGCTTCCAGGTTGGGGAACCAGTGCTGCTCACCCGTTTTGGTGCTTTGCATACAGCTTATCCAGGTGGGATGCTCCCCATTTTGTGTCCACTGCAAGCGCAGTAAATAGGAGGCGTAGCGAATATTCGGCGGCATAGGTATCTCGCTTTTCATTGTTGCTTGGTAACTACTAACCCTTTCGTGGGCTGAGCTTGCCAAAGCTCTTGTTGAAACTCTTGTCAAAGTCTGTGATGCCTTCAACAGGCTCAGGCAACGGGCTAGTGGTTACATTGCTTTTAGTATAGAAACCCCAATCACGAAACTATCACCGCTTATAAACAATCCAGGGCAGCGCGGGTTTCTGCGCTGCCCTGGACGCTGACCGTTTGCCATATCAGCCATACCCTGGCGTCGCCAGACCGGGGCATGGCTGGCGTAACGTCATCTATCTAAAGTCAAACAGTGCTGCGTGATTTGTCCCGTCCGTCAGGCGTACTGTGAATGCGCGGCACGTGCCCGTCCACTGGGTATACGACTTCCACACGAAGACGTACTGCTGAAGCTGCGGGCTATAGCCCAGCCAGCCAATAGCTGGTTGGCTGCCGCTCAGGGGCGTGCCTGTGTCGCAATCAATCTGCTGCGATTTAGGGAAGCCGGGCGCGAAGATGCTCAGCCCATAGTAACCACCCAAACTAAACCTGAGCGGGATATTTGCTCCTGCCGTTCTTGGGTTCAGATCGGGTGGGTTAACGACTGGCGGCATGAATCCAGTGAAAGCGAAATTGACGGCGATAGACACGGTAGCTACGTTAGACCCAGACAATCCGGTGACAGCCTGGTAGCTAAAACTGTCCATTCCTACAAACCAGGCGTTGGGAGTGTAGGTGAATGAACCGTCCGCGTTCAGTTCCACGACGCCTCGCGTTGGTCCACTTACCAGTGTTGCCGTCAGCGAGCCGCTGCCCGTGTCATTGTCTAATACGCCAGGCGCAGTCACCTGCAGAGGCGTATTGATGGTAGTCGTGTAGCTGTCATCGCCGGCTGTCGGCCCATCGTACTGGGTGACTGCAGGCGCGCCGCCAACCCAACCGGGCCCCAGGTCTACGATGGCGCCGATGCCGCTGCCATCGCTGATTGTTTCGAAGAAGTAGGTCGTCTTGCTGCCGTCCAGGTTGATGCGTCCCACATCCAGGCTGTAGCTGTTGTCAGCCGGGTCATCATTTTCGATAGTCAGCATTCCAGTGGTCAGGTCAAAGCTGACGCCAATGGAGTGGCCGGCGGGCATCTCCGCGCCGCTTACCTCGAAAGTGAAGTCAGGCGCACTAGCCTGGCTCATAGCCATGGATAGAGCCGGCGTATCGCTGTCAAGCATACTAGACTGGAAGATCAACCGGTGGTTGTCGCCGTCAAAGGTGACGCCGATCACATCGTTGTCGCCTGGGTCAGCCAGCGGATCCTCCGGTGAGTCAAGGTTCAAACCTTTCAGGCGGGTCACGTAGCCATCTCCCATGATGTTAACGTTGGCGGCGCTGGATTGGTTGCCGTAGGCGTTCTGCCGGTTTGCTACACTCAGGGTGTAGGACATGCCGGCACTATGTGGGATGTAGATCATATCCGGTATATTCAACCCCAGGCCGCCCGGATTCGACACCTGCTCGGCGCCCAGAATCTCGGCAATAAACTGGCCTGTTTCTGGATCAAAGCCGGCCCGCAGCCCGTCGCTGCGCGTGATCATCAACAGCCCTTC
>JAGVTM010000574.1 GCA_019136785.1 Chloroflexota bacterium
CAGTTGCGGCGGCAGTGGGTCGCCGCCTGTCTGGCTTTTGACGAGCCGGCGGCGCAGCACGTCCTCAACCAGGCTTTCGCCTTGTTTGCGCCAGAGCACGTTTGCTTTGAGATTTTGCAGAAGGGGCTGGCAGAAATAGGCCAGGGCTGGTATGAGGGGCGGGTGACCGTGCAGCAGGAGCATTTCGCTTCGGCGCTGGCTGTGCGGCGGCTGGATGCGCTGCTAACAGCCACGCCGCCCCCCAGCCGCGCGGGGCGGATTCTAGTGGGCTGTCCGCCGGAAGAACAGCACACGTTTAGCCCGCTGCTGCTGCTGCTGCTGCTGCGCCGTCAAGGCTGGGACGCCATCTACCTGGGCGTTGACGTGCCGCCGGAACAGATGGCGGCAACAGTGCAAGCGGCGCACGCCGACCTGCTGGCGCTGTCGGCGCAGCAGCTTCATACCGCCGCATCGCTGCTGGAGATGGCGCAGGTTTTGCAGGAAAGCCCCATTATCGTGGCTTATGGCGGGCTGGTATTTAATGCGCTGCCGGCAATTTGCCAACGCATTCCGGCGCACTTTCTGGGCGAACGGCTGGAAGATGCACCGCAAGTAGTGGCCCGGCTGCTGGCGGCGCGCCCGCCGCGACCACAGCCAACGCCCCTTTCCCCCGTATATCAGGACGCCCTGACGGTTTTTGCCGACCGTTATCCATTGGTCGAAGCCCAGGCATGGCGCGACAGCGCCCACACGGGCATTCCGCCCGCCATTCTGAACCGCGCCAACAGCGGATTAAGCCACAACATTCTGGCGGCGCTGAAGCTGGGCGACATAAACCTGGCGGCGGCGGACATTGCCTGGCTGGAAGCGTTGTTGTTTTACCACCGGCTGCCGGCAGACAGCGACGCTTTACGCCAATATTTATCCGCTTACCGCCAGGCTTTGGCGCGCAACCTGGATCGACGCGGCGAAATCATCGTGGCCTGGATAGACCGCCTTTTGTAGACATCAATCTGCTTCATGGTGCGGCTACGGACGGCAGCCGCTGCGCCCCGCTGGCGGAGCGCGCGCTCACCACAAGCCTGCGAAATCTGTGTTTCCATCCCCTGGAGAGTTCTGTATGACGCTGAAAATGTATCGCCACACCTTCACGGTCGCGGCGCCTCTGGCGCAGGTAGCGGCTTTTCACCAGAATGCCGGCAGCATGGCCGCCATCACCCCACCTCCCATTATCGTACAAATGCACGCCGCCCCGCCGCAGTTAGCCAACGGCGCCGAAATGGCTTTCACGCTCTGGCTGGGCCCGCTGCCGCTGCGCTGGCTGGCGCGCATCGAGAAAGTGACCGAACCCAAGACGGCAGGTTACGCCAGTTTTGTGGATCGGCAGATACGGGGTCCCTTTGCCTGTTGGCAGCATACCCATACTTTCCGGGCCATAGACGCCTACAACACGCAGGTCATAGATGAAGTACAGGCGGAACTCCATCCGCAGCCCTGGCGGCGCCTGGTCGGTATGGCGCTGTGGTGGGGTTTACCCCTCCTGTTCGCCTTCCGCGCCTGGAAAACGCGGCGGCTGCTGCCAGTGACTGCCTGAATGGACGGCGACCAGATGGAGCGCATTGTCATCATTGGCGCAGGCGTAGGCGGGCTTTCCGCGGCGGCGGTGTTAGCCGCGGCCGGGCGGGACGTAACGGTACTGGAAGCGCACGTTTATCCTGGCGGCTGCGCCGGCACTTTTTACCATCAAGGTTACCACTTTGACGCCGGAGCTACGCTGGCGGGCGGTTTCTACCCTGGGGGTCCCATGGACGCCGTGGCCCAGGCTGCCGGCATTTCCCACTGGCCCGCCCGTCCCGAAACGCACGCCATGAACGTCCACCTGCCCGATGGCTGCCGCGTCGCCCAATATGGCGGCGCAGAGCGCTGGACGGCTCGCCGCGCTGCTTTTGGCAGGCAAAGCGACGCCTTCTGGCAGTGGCAAGAGCGCACCGCGGACGCCTTGTGGGACCTGGCGCTGCGCGCCCCTGCCTGGCCCCCGCAAACGGGGGCGGATGCCGGCAACCTCCTCCGCCACGGTCTGTCCTGGTTAGCCGCCGATCCCCGCCGCCTGGCGCCTGCCCTCATTGCCGACGCTTTTCGCCCGCTGTCCGCCCATCTAAAAGATGCGTCGCCGCGCCTGCGCTGCTTTGTAGATGCCCAGCTTCTCATTGCCGCCCAGGCTACCAGCGCGCAGGCCAACGCGCTCTACGGGGCTGCCGCCCTGGATTTGCCGCGGCGAGGCATCGTCCACCTGAAAGGCGGCATGGGCGGCATCGCCCAAACGCTGGCGGCAGCCGTGCAGCAGCATGGCGGGCGCGTCCTCTATCGCCACGAAGTGCAGCGCATCATAATGGCACGCGGACGACCCGCAGCCGTGGAAACAAAGCGGGGGCAGCGCTTTCCCGCCGACGTGGTGATCGCCAATTTGCCGCCCTGGAATGTGGCGGCGCTGTTGGGCGACGATGTCCGCGCCGTGCGCGGCGCGCGCTCGCTGCGCCGCCTGCCGCCCCGCCCTCAGGACGGCTGGGGCGCGTTTATGGTGTATGTGGGAGTAGATGCAGGCATCGCCTCCCCAGCCGCGCCGCTGCACCATCAGGTCATTGCCCGCCAGCCGTTGGCGGAAGGCAACAGCATCTTCCTCTCGCTCAGCCCAGCCTGGGACAGTGGGCGCGCCCCCGCCGGACAGCGCGCCTTGACCATCAGCACGCACACAGCGCTGGAACCCTGGTGGGAACTGTTCACCGCGGACCGCGACGCCTACGAAGCGCGCAAACGAGCGTATACAGACCGCATCTTAGAGACGGCAGAAATCGCTTTGCCCGGCGTGCGCGACGCGGCGCGCCTGGTGTTGCCAGGCACGCCCGTCACTTTCCAACGCTTTACGCGGCGCGCCTGGGGCTGGGTGGGCGGCTTTCCGCAGACCAGTCTGTTTCGCGCCTGGGGCCCGCGCCTGTCGCCCAATCTCTGGCTGGTGGGGGACAGCATTTTTCCGGGCCAATCCACGGCGGCGGCGGCCCTGGGCGGGCTGCGCGTGGCCCGTGCTGTAGCGCCGGCTTCCAGCCGGCTTTTGCCAGCAAGGATGCTGGCGCTCCGGGGAGGGGGCGCTCCAGAATGCGGCGCTCCGGGAAGGCGGCTGTAAATGACATGTTTTCACTCTTTCTCAAGGGAACGATATGCGAAATATCTTGCAAGCAAATTGGTTGAATGACAAGAAAACGGCGCAATGGGCGCTGTGGGGCGGGATTCTCTTTAGCCTGGTATTTACAGGCGTGATCTGGATCGCTGACCCCTGGCTGGCTGACGCGCGCGCGGGCTTTTTGCCCGACCAGGGCGCCGCCTGGTACTGGTGGCAACTGCCAGAGCCTACCTTCTGGACGCGAGCCACCGCCTGGGGCTTCTACGCCCTGCACCAGGTCGCCCTCTGGGGGCTTATCTATTACGCGCAAACGCGCGTGAAAAAGTATACCAGTGGGCTGCACCCCATAAACGTGATCGCCCTGGGCGTGAATGCCCTCTTCGTGCTGCTGCATTTTGTGCAGACGCACCTGTGGTATGATGGGCTGGCGCAAGACGTTTCGATTTTCACTTCGCAGGGGTCGGTCATTCTGCTCCTGGTGCTGGTTTTGCTCATGGAGAATCCGCGTCGTGGGCTGTTCTTTGGCAAGAAAGCGCCCCTGTCCAAAGAAGTCGTGCGCCCGGTGCGCCGCTATCACGGCTACATTTTCGCCTGGGCTGTCGTGTACACCTTCTGGTACCACCCTATGTAGACGACGGGGTGCCATTTAATTGGCTTCTTTTACACCTTCTTGCTTATGCTGCAAGGCAGCCTGTTTCTGACGCGGCTGCACGTCAACAAATGGTGGATGCTGGCGCAAGAGGTGACGGTTTTGTTCCACGGCACGCTGGTGGCAATCTACCAGGGAAACGGCATCTGGCCCATGTTCTTGTTTGGGTTTGCCGGCATTTTCGTCATCACCCAAATGCACGGTCTGGGCTGGTCGCGGCTGACGCGCGGGTTGGTATTGGCGCTGTACGTGGCGGGCGTGTTAGTCGTCTACAGCCAGCAGGGGTGGGCGCAGCTTAACGAAATTGTGCGCATTCCAGTGATTGATTATGTGTTGGTGTTTGTGATTGCCGGCATTCTCAGCGGCAGCATCCACCTCTATCGCCGCTTTCGGCTGCGCCGGATTGGCGAACTAACCCAGGCGCCCACATGACGGCTATCTGGTGGATACGGCGCGATTTGCGCCTGCACGACAACGCTGCGCTGACGGCGGCGCTGTCAGCCGGCGGCGCGGTGGCGCCCGTCTTTATCCTCGATCCCGTTTTGCTGGCGTCCGCCTATACAGGCGCACGCCGGCTGGCTTATCTGGAAGCCAGTCTGCGCCAGCTTGACGCCGACCTGCGGCAGCGCGGCAGCCGCCTGATTATGCGCCAGGGGAATCCCGCCGCTGTGCTCAACCAGTTGGCGGCGGAAACAAAGGCGGTCGCCGTTCATGCCCTGGCAGACGTTTCCCCGTATGCCGAGCGGCGAGACGCCGCCGTAGCGGCGCACCTCGTGGCGGCGCAGACGCCCCTCCACTTGCACCCTGGTCTGACCGTACTGCCGCCAGGCGACGTTCTGACCCAGAGCGGCGCGCCCTATACCGTGTTTACGCCTTTCAGCAAAGCCTGGCAAATGCGGCTGGCAATGCTGCCCTCCCCCAAAATTCAGCCCGCCCCAGACCATATCGCCACGCCCGCCGATCTGGACGGCCTGCCGCTGCCCACCCTGACGCCGCTGTCCGCCAGCCCGCTTTTTCCGCCGGGCGAAACGGCGGCGCGGCGGCGGCTGGCGCAGTTTGTGGAAGACGGCCTTGACGAGGCCAGCATCTACGCCTACGGGGAAATGCGCCACCGGTTGGATGCGGCAGGGACATCGGCGCTGTCCCCCTATTTCCGCTTTGGGCAGCTTTCGCCGCGCCTGGCAGTCGCCGCCGCCCTGGAAGCGATTGATCGCGCCCCAAACGCCGCTGCGCGACAGGGCGCCGAAGCCTGGCTGTCGGAACTGATCTGGCGCGAATTTTATAGTCACATTCTGTATCACTTTCCACACGTGCGCGGCCGCAGTTTCCGTTCCGCCTATGACGGAATCGTCTGGCAGAATGACCCGCAGGCATTTGCCGCCTGGCAGTCGGGGCAGACGGGCTATCCGGTAGTAGATGCGGCTATGCGCCAACTGGCGCAGACGGGCTGGCTGCCCAACCGGGCGCGCATGATCGTGGCTTCGTTTCTGGTGAAGGATTTGCTGATTGATTGGCGCTGGGGGGAGCAGTGGTTTATGCAGCAGCTAATTGACGGGGACCCAGCCGCCAATAACGGCGGCTGGCAGTGGAGTGCGGGCACAGGCACGGATGCCGCGCCTTATTTCCGCATTTTTAATCCTGTTACTCAGGGGCAAAAGTTCGATCCGCAGGGTAGTTATGTGCGCCGCTGGCTGCCGGAACTGGCGCGGGTTCCAGCTAAATACGTACATGCGCCGTGGGAAATGCCGGCAGCCGACCAGCGCGCCAGCGGCTGCCGCCTTGGTTACGACTATCCCGCTCCCCTGGTAGACCACCAACAGGCTCGCGCCCGCGCGCTGTCCACCTTTGCCGCCGCAGCCCGTCCCCTCATAAGCGGTGTCTCCACGGCCATTCACGAATTCAACAATTAATTGTTATTCCGTCGTGGCTCATTCCTTGCCCCAGCGCGATCCCTCTGGCTGCAGATGCCACACGCCGCCGCCAGCCGCCTGGATGTAGGTGTGGTTGTATTTGGGGTAGGAAGTGCGCTGCACGATGGTCGTGAAACCCACTTCGGGGGCTGTGGCCCAACCTAACTGCTGGCGCACGCCCGTTTCTTCGCGCCAGACCAGACCAAAACCGCGCTGCGGCTGGTAGTAGCCGGGCGGCGGCAGCAGCGCCGGGTCGTCTGGCGCATCTCCTTCCTGCCATTCATCGTTATAGCGCCGCCAGTTGGGGACAGAGCCAGGCGCAGCCACCAGGACGTAGACGGTATCTTCAGCCTCTACCCAAATCATGAGGCCATGCTCAAACGGCTGTTCCGCCGCGGCGGAGACCAGGGGCGCGGCAGCCGGGCAAATATCGGGCGCAGCCGCAAAGAACCAGGTAAACGGGCAGCTCAAGGGCAGGTACAGCGTCTCCATGACGTAGTTGCCGGCAGTCGCCATGGCCACCAGGGCGAAACTGATGCTGTTGCGTTCGCTGCCGGCAATCGTGTACGCAAACTCGCCGGCGAGGGGCACATCCCAAAACTCACCAAACTGCCCGGTGGGCGCCATGCGCCACAACGTGACGGTGATGGCCTGGGTGGCAGCCCAACTCAGCGTAATGGTCTGGCCAGGGTCGGCTTGAGGCACGTCTACCTGGAAAAATGAAATGGCCGGGGTTTGCGCGTTTGGGGTCTCCGTTGCGGACGCAATGGTGACTGCGGGCGCAGTTGCGGTTGCGGGCACAATCTCGGTTGCTGGCGCAGTGGTGACTGCGGGCGCAGTTGCAGACGAAGTGGGTGAAGGCGTAGGGACAATGCCTGTGCCGGCAGCCGTAACCATTGCGGTGGGGCGCGGAAAGGGCAGCGCCGGGCCCGCAGCCACCAGCGGCGTCGAAGTGGGCAAAGGCGGCGGCGTCACCTCGCTCTCGACACGTAGCGGCAGGCGCTGAGGGAGAGCAGCAGTGCCGACAGCAAGAAAGCCAGTTGCCGCCACCGGCCCGTTTTGCGTTGAAGCCTACGGTAGGAATGAGACAGTTTCATCTTGTTTCTCCACGGCTGAATAGTACGCCGGTTGTATTTCAGGGGCAAATGGGCGTGCAACAGGATAAGGCAAAGCGCGTATAGGAAGCAACGGGCAATGTGTTAAAGACCCGCAAGACAAAGCAAATATAAAAGGAGCGCTAGCTTCCAGCCGGCTCTTGCCGGCAAGGATGCCGGCGCTCCAGAAGCGATTTTGGAAAATCGCTCTACGAAGGAGATAAAGATGGAGAAGCAAAAGGCTGCCGTGCGCGGCGCGAATAGTAATATGGTGTTAGGGGGGATTTTGATTGGCCTGGGTGTGGTGTTTTTGTTGGGCGAACTGTTCAACTTTCACCTGGGCCAATGGGCCTGGCCCTTCTTTATCCTTGTGCCTGGGGCGCTGATGCTGGCGACCGGACTGGGATTGTCGGATGAGTCCGGGATCGGTTTGACGATTGCCGGCGCCA
>JAGVTM010000298.1 GCA_019136785.1 Chloroflexota bacterium
AGAACGTGACAGGTCGCCGCGCCGGGCCATCCACGTCGTCGCGGGTATAAGCCACAAAGAAGACGGACGCTTTGGGCTTCCCCTCGTCGTGATCTTGCAGCAAAATCGTACCCACGGTAACGGTATACGGAATTTCCTGACCGTCCATCGTGACTGTGTGCTGCGTGGTGACGATTTCCTCTTTAGGTATAGGCGGCGTTTCCCCTGCCGCGCCGTTCTTCTTTTCGTTTTCTTTCTGCTCGTTTTCGGACACAGTCAACTCCTTTGTGTAGGGCGATTTTCCAAAATCGCCCTCCCTTGAAAATAGCCAACTCCGTAGGGTGGGTTGGCAACCCGCCCATCCTCCAAAACAGTCTCACACGGAGACGCGGAGGGCGCGGGGAAAAATTCGTGTCATTCGTGGCAAAAGCTTTTCACCCGCGTATAAAAAGAAGCTGCATACGCGGAAGTGTCGCAGATGCCGGCACTTCCTCCTCAAAATTAGCGCAAACCAGCAGCGGGGTCAAACCCAATCGCGCCGCCAGTTGGCATAACTCGTCCGGCTCATACAACTGCCAGGCAAACTGGTCGCCGCCGCCATTCCCATACGCCAACTGCACCTGCCAGCGGTCGCCCGTTAGCCCCTGCGTAACCGTAACTGCTTGCCCATTCCGCTGCCATGTGCGCGGCCCTTGCTGCGCCGGCTGCGCAAAAAAGCCGCGATGGTAAACGTCCAACAGCAGCCGTCCCCCTGGTCGCAGCTTCGCCGCCATCTGCCGCAGCGTCCCTTCGTTCGTCGCCGCGTCGAAGTAGCCAAAGCTCTGCCACAGGCACATCACGGCATCGAAGCAGCCATCCGCCAGCGGCAAGGCGCGCATATCCCCCGCCACCCACGCCGCTGGCGCAGCCGATGCCGCCTGCGCCAACATGCCCAAGTCACGGTCCAGACCGGTGACAGCGTAACCATGCGCCGCCAACGGCAGCGCATGGCGTCCCGGTCCGCAGCACACATCCAGCAGGCGCGCATAATCGGGCAAAGGTAGATGTCGCCTGAGGAAAGCCACTTCCGCCGCCGTTTGGTCGGGTGGAATGGTCTTCAGGAAAATGTCAAACCAGGCAGGCGAGTAAGCATTGACCATAGAAAAAGTGTAACACGAAGCCCGCAGGATGGACAAAGATTACAAAACCGGCCACGAATGACACGAATTTTACGAATTTGATACTTTCCTTCGTGTAATTCGTGAAATCTGTCCTGAGGGTATCACCCCAGTAAATCGTGGCGATCTCTGCAACCGCCTATTGGCTCCACAAAACGGGCAAAAAGGCAGCGGCGCCGGGCAATTTTGGGCGCGTTTGCGCCCAAAATTGCCCATAAAATGGGTGTCAGCCCCGCCTGCAAAACGTAATAGAATTAACAGGCATATGAAATTCGGCCCGGTTCCTCTCCATGAAGCAGAAGGTAAAATTTTGGGGCATAACATTGCCGGCATGGACGGTCGCCGCATCCTGCGCAAAGGCAAACCCTTAACCGCCGCCGACGTGGATGACCTGCGCCAGATGGGTCGCCGCGCCGTCTACGTCGCCGAAATAGAAGCAGACGACGTAGATGAAAACCTGGCTGCTGCCCGCATTGCCCAGGCAGCGATTGGGCCCCACCTGCGGCTTTCCGATCCCACCACAGGCCGGGCCAACCTGTACGCCGCCGCCCTGGGTATTCTGCGTGTGGACGTGCCCCGCCTGGCGCTGCTTAACGGTTGCCCTGGCGTCACCCTGGCTACCCTGCCGGCAAATACCGCCGTCCCCCCCGGCAAAATGACAGCCACCCTGAAAATTCTGCACTACGCCCTGCCCGAAGCCACCGTGCGCCAGGCAGAAGCGATCAGCCGCC
Source organism: Chloroflexota bacterium (assembly GCA_019136785.1). GTDB lineage: Bacteria > Chloroflexota > Anaerolineae > Promineifilales > Promineifilaceae > JAGVTM01. Next base: position 1,868 of record JAGVTM010000298.1, read on the forward strand.
ATCCAGACGCCCTGCTGCGTCTGGATGCGCTGCCTCCCCGGCGCGTCAGCCTGATCCTGTCCGGCTCGCCCACCACCCAGGCGCGTATTGTGTCCAGTTTCCACAATGCCCTGCACAACCGCAGTGCCGCCCTGGGATCAGCTATTACGGCTGTTGACTTTGTCCCCCTGGAAGACGAAGCCGACGAGCGCCGTCTGGCAGCCACCCTCCAGGCGCGCCTGGAGGCAAGCCATGACCTGATCATTCTGGCAGGCGAAACAGCCATCATGGATCGCTACGACATCGCCCCCCGCGCCGTCGAACGAGCAGGCGGGACAATTGTCTGTTTCGGCGCACCCGTTGACCCGGGCAATTTGCTCATGCTGGCATATCATGGGTCCGTTCCCATCT
>JAGVTM010000234.1 GCA_019136785.1 Chloroflexota bacterium
CCCGCCGCAGGCGGGCAGCGCGCCCCTGTCATAGACCAAATGTTCTAAGAAATTTTAAGGTTTCCCCCCTTTAACTTTCCCCCCATTTGTGCGATAATTACCCCACTGTCGAAACCCGTTCACTGCCAACCAGATAACCGGACCCTGACAAATCAACACCCACCCCCGTAGGGCAATTTCCTAACTTGCCCCACTCCCCAAGAAACACAGGATATTTGCCAGATTCCGGTGCATCAGAACATCCCACGAGCATCGAACTCACCCAATGGGATGAAAATCACCACTTTCAGGCGAGGAGGGAAAAGAAATGTATCAAAAAGTGATCGTTGTCGGGAATTTGGGACGTGATCCTGAAATGCGCTATATGGCTGACGGCACAGCTGTCACCAGTTTTAGCATGGCCTCAAGCCGCCGCTGGACAGATCGCAACACAGGACAACCAGTGGATGAAACAACCTGGTTCCGTGTCAGCGTCTGGGGAAGACGGGCAGAAGCCGCTAACCAATATCTGGCCAAAGGAAGTCGCGTTCTTGTTGAAGGGCGTCTACGCCCAGACCCGGCTACGGGTGGCCCGCGTTTATGGACGCGCCAGGATGGTACGGTAGCCGCCTCATTTGAGCTGACCGCCGATAACTTTGAATTTATGAGTCCCCGCACAGAAGGGAGTGGCTTTGCCGACGACCAATACAGCGGAACCGCCGCCCAAGAAGAAGACGACATCCCCTTCTAATCCAAAACCGTACCGCCGGCTTCCAGCCGGCCCCTTCACGGTATACAAACCGCCCCCCAAAAACAATCGGGTTACCCATCCCGGTAACCCGATTGTCTGGCATTTTGCCTACCCCGGTTTCACCGCCGTCACCACCGCGCTAAACAAACGCGCCCCCATAGGCACACTCAGACCTCCCGCCAGTTCCACCTGCGGCGCCCCCTTATCCCGCACCGAAACAGCCGCAAAACCAGCCGCCGTAATATACCCCACATAATCCACCACATCCTCCGCCCCCGTCATACACGCTGCCCACGCATTCATATCCGCCCGCGCCGCCGCCCCGAAACGCCCCTGCGTCACCATATCCGACACCGCCAGCCGTCCCCCAGGCTTCAACACGCGGAACGCTTCCCGAAAAACAGCCGCCTTGTCCGGGCTTAAGTTGACGACACAATTAGAAATAACCACATCCACCGTCTTATCAGCCACCGGCAGCGCCTCAATCTGTCCCAACCGAAACTCCACATTCGCCCGCCCCAGCCGCTCTTTATGACGATTTGCCTTTTCCAACATGGCCGGCGTCATATCCACGCCAATCACCTGCCCCGTTTCACCCACCCGTTCCGCCGCCAGGAAACAATCAATCCCTGCCCCAGAACCCAGGTCCAACACCGTTTCACCGCGCCGCAGCGTGGCTAAGGTAATCGGGTCGCCGCAGCCCAACGAAAGCCCCGTCACCTCTGCCGGCAAATGCCCCGTCTCCACATCATACAAGTCCGCCCCGCAGCACTCTGCCCCTTCCCCGCAGCAGCTCGCCGCCTGCGCCGGCTGCGCCGACAACGCAATCTGTCCATACCGCTCCCGCACCGCTTCATGAACCTGTTCCACTACCACATCATGCACCATCATTCACCTCGTATTGATATTTGTCTATGCGTTTCCGCAAAAAAAAGCGCCCCCTCACCCTATGCTTCGATACGGCTCATCTGCTCTGCCGGCAGTTCCTCCGGCGCAAACACCGTTATCAACGTGCCACAACAAGAAGCCATCAGCGACTGGTTCAGCGTATAAAACACCTGCTTCCCCTCCCGCCGCGTATACACCAGACCCACCTCCCGCAAAATGCCCAAATGATGCGACACCGTTGGCTGCGACACCTGCATCTGATCCACAATGTCGCTCACACACAACCATTGGCAGCACAACACCCGCATAATCTCCTGCCGCGTCTCATCCGCAATCGCCTTCGCAAACGTCACACAATCCATAAAACCCATTATATAGACAACTGTCTATTTGTCAAGCAAAGAACAAGGACACCATTGAACCCGGATAAAGCGCCCCCAATTAGTCGAGTAGAGACACCATTGAACCCGGAAAAAATACCCAATCTCACATCGTTTGACTTTCAATTACCCCCTCGGTAGAATCCGCTCATGCAATGTGCGCCTGCCCATTACTATTGGTTGATCAAAAAGTGAGAATTTTGTAATGGTCACGGAATGGCTAACCCGCCAGGATGCGCCGAACTAAAGCCAAAACCTTCGCGCCCTTTGCGTCTTGGCGGTGAGAAAAATTCCTGGCAACTGGTGACCAATACAAAAAAGAGAGAACGCTATGCGAATTGTCGTAGACGCTATGGGGAGCGATGACTATCCCCATCCAGACGTGGCTGGCGCGGTATTAGCCGCCCGCGAGTTTGGAGACGAAATAATCCTGGTGGGAGATGAAAGCCGTATCAAAACCGAACTCAGCCAGCACGAAACCGCCGGCTTGCGCATTCGGGTATGCCCGGCCGCCGAAGTCATTGAAATGACCGACAAGCCCTCCGTCGCCTCCCGCAGTAAAAAAGATTCATCCATGCACGTAGGGCTGAACTTAGTCAAGCAAGGCGAAGCGGACGCCTTCGTCAGCGCCGGCAACACCGGCGCCATTCTAGCCGTAGCCATGCTGCAAACGCTGCGCCGCATCTCTGGCGTCAAGCGCCCCGCCCTGGGCGTGACCTTCCCCATCCCCACCCGACCCCTCCTCATTGACAACGGCGCCAACGCCGACTGCCAGCCCGATTACCTGCTGCAATTCGCCCTCATGGGCAGCCTGTTTATCGAAAGAGTGCAGGGCATAAAACAACCCCGCGTGGCGCTCATTTCCAATGGCGAAGAAGAAGGCAAAGGAAACACCCTCATAAAAGAGACCATTCCCTTACTGGCAGCCAGCGGTCTTAACTTCATTGGCAACATTGAACCGAAAGAGTTTATGGGCGGCGCTGCCGACGTCGGCGTAACCGATGGTTTTACAGGCAACATCATGATCAAAACGGCGGAAGCCGTTGCCGCGCACCTGTTGGGACTGGTGCGTACCGAGATTATGGCCAGCCCCTTGACTCAATTAGGGGGCTTGCTGGCAAAATCCGCCTTCCGGCGCGTGGGCCGCGCCCTCAATCCAGACGAAGTAGGGGGAGCGCCATTACTAGGCGTCAACGGCGTCGTCATCGTGGCGCATGGTCGCTCCAATGCTTACGCCATTAAGCAAGCAGTTGGACAGGCTCGACTTTCTGTCCAAAATGACGTGGTAGGCGCGATCCGTGCAGGACTACAGGGAATAGAGTGACAGCATGGAACAATTTTTAGATAGCCGGGGCCGGCATCGTGTCGTCATCACCGGGATGGGAGCTATGACCCCCCTGGGGCATTCTGTCCGCGAAAGCTGGCACAGCGCCCTGGAAGGGCGTTCAGGAATTGCCGCCATTACGCAATTTGATGCCAGCGATCTGCCCTGCCGCATTGCCGGCGAAGTGAAGAATTTTGAAGCCAAAATCTACATGAACTTCAAGGAAGCGCGCCGCATGGCGCGGGCGTCACAGTTAGCCGTAGCCGCCGCCGTTATGGCTCTGGAAGATGCCCGCCTGCCAATCCCCCTGCCTAATCCCCAACACGCTGGCGTGGTCGTGGGCACTGGCATGGGTGGCTTTGAGCGCGCCGACGAAAACCTCATTGCCTATCGTGAAAAGGGCTTGAGCAAAGCCAGCCCGTTTGCCCTGGTCAGCTCCCTGCCTAACATGCCCAGCCACCACGTCAGCTACCTGGCCGGCACGCAGGGCCCCATTAACACCGTCGTCGCCGCCTGCGCCACCGGCACCCAGGCCATTGGCGAAGCCGCCGACATGATCCGCCGCGGCCGCGCCGAACTGATGCTGGCTGGCGGCGTGGAGGGATTAGTCCATCAGGCGGCTATGGCCGGCTTCTCTGCCATGCGCGCCCTCTCCACGAATTACAATGACGAACCAGAGCGCGCCTGCCGGCCCTTTGACAAAGACCGCGATGGTTTTATCCTGAGCGAGGGAGCGGCTATCGTCGTCCTGGAACGGCTGGATCAGGCGCTGGCTCGCGGGGCGCACATCTACGCCGAATACCTGGGCTACGCCTCGTCTTCCGATGCCTACCACGTAGCCGCGCCTGATCCTTCGGGCGCAGGCGCCATCCGCGCCATGCAATGGGCTATGGCAGACGCCAACGTGGCCCCCGACGCCATTCACTATATCAACGCCCACGGCTCTTCCACGCCCGTCAACGATACGCTGGAAACACAAGCCATTAAGCATGTGTTTGGCAATCAGGCTTACCACATCCCCATCAGCAGCACCAAGTCCGTCAGCGGACACCTCATGGGCGGCGCCGGCGCCATAGAGGCTGTGTTTTGTGTGATGGCGCTGCATGAGGGCATCATTCCCCCCACCTGGAACTACGAAACGCCCGACCCGGAATGCGATCTGGACTACGTGCCCAATGCGCCGCGCCAGGCCAGTCTGGGCGTCACCATGAGCAACTCCTTTGGCCTGGGCGGGCAAAACGCCTGCGTCGTCTTGAGCAAGTACAACGGTTGAAACATTGAGCAAAACATCCCCTTCCAGAACACGTTTGACCATCCTGCGCGACGAGCGGCGCATCCAACGGCTGCGGCGTGTTGGCTTATACGTCGGGTTCGGCGGCATGGTCGTCTTAATTGTGGGCTTTCTGCTGGGCATCTTTTCCAGCGGTCAACAAATCCTGCTGTATCAGGGATTAGCCATGTTGATCGGCTTGCCCATGTCACAGGGCGGCCTCTATTTAATCAACCGCTATGGTCGCAGCCCCCGCCCGGATCAGTTGTTGGACCAGGCGTTGGGTAAAACGGTGTCCAACGGGCGCATTTACCATTATTTGCTGCCAACGCCCCACGTCTTGCTGTCAGATAACGGACTGATTGTCTTTGTCCTGAAATATCAAGGCGGCAAAATTCGCGCCGATGGCGACCAATGGCAGCAGAAGATTTTCTTCATGCGCAAGCTGTTTGGCACAGAAAGTCTGGGCAACCCGACGCGCGACGCCGAACGAGCCGGCGCCGACCTGTCCAACTACTTGCAGAAAGTTGCCCCAGAAGTGGCGCAAAAGAATATCGGCATCCAGCCGGTGATTGTGTTCACCACCAACATTAATGACCTGGACGTGAAGGAGTCGCGTATCCCCGCCATGCACTACACCAAACTGCGCGGTTACATGAAGCAGACGATGACCAACAGCGCCCCGCTACCCAAGGCTGACTATGCGGCGCTGCAAGCGGCGCTGGATCAGGCGGCGGCAAACTTATCTCCGGTGGAGAGCGATGGAAATCTTCCCTGATGTGCATTGGCTGGATCTGGGGTTCAGCAATGTCTACCTGGTGGCAGATACCGATGGCTTGACGCTGGTAGATGCCGGCATGCCCCGCCAGACCCGCAAAATCCTATCCGCGATAGCGCAGCTTGGCTACCAACCTGACGCCCTGCGCCGCATTGTGATCACCCACGCCGATATTGACCATGCCGGCAGCCTGGCAGCCCTCGTGCAAGCGACCGGAGCGGCGGTCTATGCCGGCAGCCCCACCGCCGCCCTCCTGCGCCAGGGTCGCGGCCCCGAACACGTACCTGTGCCCGGCCCAATACAGTTTCTCGCCGGCTTGTTCCGTTACGGTTCCGTCGCCCAGGTGAACGAGATGGCAGATGGTCACGAACTGCCCTGCCTGGGCGGGTTGAGAATCCTTGCCGCTCCTGGGCACACGCTGGAGCACCACGCCTTCTTTAGCCCCGCAACAGGCGTTTTGTTTGCTGGCGACGCCCTCAACACCCGCCAGGATCGTCTTAACCTCACCCCCAGGCGTATCACCGCCGACATGACTCTGGCGCGGCAAACGGCCCATTTGCTGCTCAACCTTCGCCCCAGACTATTTGCCTGCGGTCACGGGCGACCCCTGCGCGACCTGCCGGCAGACCACCTGACGCACTTTTTAGAAGAGATTTAACTTCGCCGCTGCGGATACTATGTCCATACCCAGTCGTTCCATCTTAGATCAAGAGTTCAAAAAACTGCACGAAGATTTGCTGCGCCTGGCTGGCATGACCGACGAAGCCATTAACCTGGGCGTCATAGCCTTCCTGGACTGCAACCTGGAACTGGCGCAGCAGGTTGTCAACAATGATCGCCAGATCAATTTGCTGCGCTACGAGCTTGAACAGCGATGCCTGCAAATTCTGGCTACGCAGCAGCCCGCCGCCGGCGACCTGCGGCACGTGCTGGCGGCCATCTATATCACCATTGAGTTGGAGCGGGTGGGGGATCACGCAGCCGGCATTGCTACCCTGGCGCAGCGCCTGGGAAATCGGGAGGAGATGCTCTCCTTCCACCAACTGCCCAAAATGGCTGCCCGCGCCCGCAAAATGCTGAACGACAGCATGAGCGCCTTCATGCAACGAGACGCCGAAGCGGCGGCGCAAGTTATTAAGTATGATGATAAGCTGGACAAGAACTACACCAAGCTGTTTCGCCACTCCCTGCAAGACATGCAAAACGACGCCTATATCCGTTCCGCCACCTACCTGCTGTGGGCCGGGCACAGTCTGGAACGAATCGGGGATCGGGCGACCAATATCGCCGAGCGGGTCATCTTCATGGTCACGG
>JAGVTM010000148.1 GCA_019136785.1 Chloroflexota bacterium
AAACTGATTTGAGCATGGGTAGATATAGGCATCGTTTTTACTCCTTTGGTGAAAATGACTTCTATTCTACCTCATCCCCATATATGGGTCTATCCCCTGGATTCCCAAAGAACCTTAACTATTTCTTCCCAATGATCAACAAAACACCCGCTGCCCCGGACATCCTTCTGACCCATGGCTACTTCATCGCCGAAGACGCCCACGAACAACAAATCATGAAGCCCTACCCGCCGCTGGGGTTGCTCTATATCTCCTCGCACTTGAAGGCGCAGGGTTTCCACGCAGCCGTCTACGACAGCACCTTCCAGACGCTGCCTGACTTTGCCCAGATGCTGCGGCAGCGCCGCCCTTCCCTGGTCGGCATCTACTGCAACCTGATGACCAAACAGAACGTGCTGCAGATGATCCAGATGTGCCGGCAAATAAACGCCACCATCATCCTCGGCGGGCCCGAACCCGTCTCCTACGCCGCCGCCTACCTGGCCCACGGCGCAGACATCATCGTCAGCGGCGAAGGCGAACTCACCCTCGCCGAACTCATTCCCCATCTGGCGCAGCATGGCTTGACCCAACTCGAATCCATCCAGGGCATCGCCTTTCGCCGTGACGATCAGGTCGTTGTCACCCCGCCCCGCCCCCAAATCAAAGACCTGACCGCCCAACCCTGGCCCGACCGCGAAGCCATTGACTTGCAGTTGTACCTGGACACCTGGAAAACCCATCACGGTCACAGTTCCGTCTCCCTGATCACCTCCCGCGGCTGCCCATACACCTGCACCTGGTGCAGCCACACCGTCTTCGGTCACACCCACCGCCGCCGCGCCGTCGCCGACGTCGCCGACGAAGTCGCCTGGATCATCGATCGCTACCACCCCGACCAACTCTGGTACGCCGACGACGTCCTCACCATCCACCCCCGCTGGTTCCTGGCTTATCATCAAGAACTCAAACAGCGCGGCATTCGCCTGCCCTTTGAGTGCATCAGCCGCGCCGACCGCCTCAACGAACCCGTCATGGACGCCCTGGCGGACATGGGCTGCTACCGCCTGTGGATTGGCTCCGAAAGTGGCTCGCAGCGCATTCTGGACGGCATGCAGCGCAAAGCCGACGTCCTGGACGTGCAGCAGAAGACCCACATGCTGCAAGCGCGCGGCATCGAAGTGGGCATGTTTATCATGTTAGGGTATGAAGGCGAAACCATTGCCGACCTGGAAGCCACTGTAGCTCACCTGAAAGCCGCCAGCCCCAACGTCTTCTTAACCACCGTCGCCTATCCCATCAAAGGTACAGCCTACTACCGCGAAGTTGAAGATCGTCTGACCACCGACCTGCCCTGGGCGGAACGCACCGACCGCGACCTGCGCGTCGCCGGTCGCCATTCCGCCCGCTTCTACAGCTTCGCCACCCGCTGGATGGTCAACGAAGTCAACCTGCACAAACTGCGCCAACAAGGAGAAAAAAAGACGCTGCGCCATGCCCGCCTGCTGGCAAACGCCCGCTACGGTCGCCTGGGCATGTGGCTAACCCGCCATCAACGCGAAACCCAACACGGCAACCACGCCAGCGGCCGCGGCTGGCCCCCCACCCACCGCGCCGCCGACGCCTGGTAACCCCCTCATACCTCCTACCTCATACTTCATCTTATGTTCCCCTTCGACGCCTTCGCCCCCACCTACGACGCCGACTTCACCCACACCCCCCTGGGTCAAATGCTGCGCCAGCGCGTCTGGCAAATCCTGCCCCACTACTTCCGACCCGGCCAACACATCCTGGAACTGGCTTGCGGCACAGGCGAAGACGCCATCTGGCTGGCGCAGCGCGGCTTGCGCGTCACCGCTGTGGATGGATCGCCGGCAATGTGCCGGCAAACCGCCGCCAAAGCCCAACAGTCCAACCTGGTTAACCGCATCCAGGTACAAACCGTTACCTGGCAAGACCTGATCGCTCAAACCGTCCCGCTGCCGGGCCCCTTTGACGGCATCCTCAGCAACTTCGGCGGCTTAAACGCTACCCACGATTGGGCCGCCTTAGCCCGCGCCCTCAGCCAGCTTGTCCGCCCTGGCGCTTATCTCATCCTTGTCCCCATGGGCCCCTTCTGCCCCTGGGAAATCGCCTGGCATCTCCTACACGGGCAGCCCCGCGTCGCTTTCCGCCGCCGCCAGCATACGCCAGCCCTGGCCCAAATTGGCTCTACCCAGATTCCCGTCTGGTATCCCTCCTGGCGCACGCTGCGCCAACAATTTAGCCCCTGGTTCCGCTATCGCCGCACCTTCAGCCTGGGCCTCTGGCTGCCGCCCAGCTACCTGGGCCACCTGGTGCCGCGCTGGCCCCGCTTCTTTGCCGCTCTCAATCGTCTGGAATCCGCCGCTGCTCGCTTGACTGCCGGCATCGGCGACCATTACATCCTCGTCCTGCAAGCGCCCACTCCGCCCCATGCTCTATGATCATCCTCTATAACCCGCAATCTTCCGCTAACCGCAAACCCATCCTGCCCATGTCCCTGCTGGCTGTAGGCGCCGTCCTCGAAGGGCAATACGACTACTGCATTCTGGACGGCAACCTGGAAGACGATCCCCTGGCAGCCCTGGATGCCCAAATCCGCCAGGCGGGGCCCCAGCCCATTCTGGCTTGCACCGTCATGCCCGGCCCCCAACTCCAGCAAACCGTTCCCCTTTGCCGTGAACTCAAGCGCCGCCACCCCCACCTGACCATCATCTGGGGCGGCTACTTCCCCACGCAGCACTGGGACGCCGTGCTGCGCTCCTCGTTCGTGGATTACGTCGTGCGCGGTCACGGCGAACACGCCTTCCATCAGCTTATTGACTGGCTGCGCCGCCCCACGCCGTCTCTGCCCCTCACCCCCGCGCCAGACGCCGCCGCCCCCCCCTTTCCCGGCATTGCCTATCGCGCCGCCGACGGCGCGCCCGTCTCCAACCCCCTGGCCCCCATTCCCCACCCCGCCGCCCTGCCCGCCTGGAACTTTGACCGCGTCCCCGTCCCCCGCTACGTCCGCCGCACCTTTCTCGGCTCGCGCACTCTGGGCTATCACGCTTCCTACGGCTGCCCCTTCTTCTGTAACTTCTGCGCCGTCGTCAACATGGTCAATGGGCGCTGGCTGCCGCAAAGCGCGCAAAGCGTCGCCGACGTGGCCGAAATGTACGCCCAACGCTGGGGCGTCAACGCCATTGAGTTCTATGACAACAACTTCTTCACCTCCGAAAAGCGCGTGGCCGAATTCTGCCAGGAACTCCTGCGCCGCCACCTCAAACTGCGCTGGTGGGGCGAAGGCCGCATAGACACCATGCAAAAATACACCCCCGAAACCTGGCGCTTAATGCGCGACGCCGGCCTGCACATGGTCTTCATGGGCGCCGAGTCTGGCTCCGACGAAACGCTCAAGCGCATGGACAAAGGGGGAACCATGACCGCCGCCAAAACCCTGGATATGGCCCACCTGATGCAGCAATGGGACATCATCCCCGAATTCTCCTTCGTCATGGGCAATCCACCCGATCCCGAAGCCGACGCCCGCCAGACAATGGCTTTCATTCGCCAGGTCAAAGCCGCCAATCCCGCCGCAGAGATCATCATGTACCTCTACACCCCCGTGCCCCTGGCGGGCGACCTGTACGACGAAGCCCGCGCCGACGGCTTTGCCTTCCCCGAAACCCTGGAAGAATGGGTCAGCCCAGACTGGCTGGAATTCTCGCAGCGCCGCAGCCGCACCATGCCCTGGGTCAAACAACCGCTGCAAGCCAGATTATACGACTTCGAGCGCGTGCTGAACGCCTACTACCCCACCTCCACCGACGCCCGCCTCACCCAGACCTGGCGGCGCATCCTGCGCGGCGTCTCCGCCTGGCGCTACCACCTCGGCTTCTACCGCTACCCCCTGGAACTGCGCGCCCTGCACAAACTCATCGCCTACCAACGCCCCGAAACCTCCGGCTTCTAGCAAAGGAAGAAGGAAGAAGGGAGAAGGAAGAAGCGTTTTTTGTTAACCGTTTTCCGCTATCTGTTGACTGTTTTCCGTTACCATTTCCCCTTCACGCTCACCCTGCTGCTCGTCTTCACGCTGCCCTTCGAAAGCATCTGGTCGCTGCTGCGGCTGCCCTGGGCGCAGTTCACCAACCTGGAACTGCTCCTGGCAGGCACCGCCCTTGTCTGGGGCGTCTATCTGGTCAGACGCCAGCCTGCCGCGTTCTTTACCGCTCTCTGGCAGCGTCACTGGCGTTCGCTGTTCCCTTTGCTGGCTTTTCTGGCAGCGGCGCTGATTTCGGCGCTGCTGGCCCCCGCGCACCGGGGCGATACCTTGAAGGTTTTCAGCCGCTTTGCCAACGGCGCCTTTGCTTACCTGTTAGCGCAGGCAATCACCAATCGTCCCCATTATACGCGCCAGATGCTATGGGCCATTGTGGCCGGCGCGGGCGTCAGCGCGCTCATTGGTTTGGGCGAAGCCGCCGGTTGGCCCTGGCTCAATCCCCTGCTGCAGTTGTTCAAACGGCAGCCTACCTTTGTGGGCAACGCCGTCCGCGTCAGCGCCTCCTTCCAATACGCCACCATTGCCGCCATGTTCCTGGAAATGGTGGCTCCCATCGCCATCACCCTGGCGGCCACAGGCAGCCCTCGCCGCCGCCGGCTGGCTGCCGGCATTGCCGCCCTATGTACCCTGGTGACGGTGTTGACGTTGACCCGTGCCGGCATTTTTGCCCTCCTCCTCATCTTCCTGTTTCTCCTCATCTTGACGTACTATCGGCCCCTATTCCGCCCTTTGCGCCCTCCCCTGCTGCTGTCCAGCCTCACCCTCCTTCTCGCCAGCCTGCTGCTGGTTTTCCACTCCCCCGAATTCCGCGCCCGTTTATCACAGGAAACCGACAACGCCTGGTATCAAGCCAGCTACCAGGCCCCCGCCCATATCACACTGCCCGCCGGTCAGGCCACCCCAGTAACCGTGCAAGTCACCAACGACAGCCCCGTATTCTGGCATGCCGGCGGCGACTTCCCCATTCGCCTGCGCTACCGTTGGCTCACCGCCGGTGGGCAGGCCGCCTATGCCCTGCCATTTGGCTTGCAGCCTCTCCCCCACGATCTGCCCCCCGGCGAAACAGCACGCTTGACCGTCGCCATCCAGCCGCCCCTGCCCCCCGGCAGCTACCGCCTGGCTTGGGGCCTGGAACATGCCGGGCGCTTCTGGTTTCACCATCGCGGCGTGCCCGACGTTGAATCGGCGGTAACGGTAACTGCCGCTGCCGGCAATGCCGGCAGCGCCGCCGCCGCCCCGCCCGATCTGCCGCCCACCCAACCTCGCAGCGACCAGACCGGAACCACTGCCGCCGTCTCGCGCCAGCAGCTATGGTCAGCCGCCTGGCAAATGTTCCGCCAGCGCCCACTTCTGGGCTTCGGCCCCGGCAACTTCCGCCACCTCTACGGCCCCTACCTCGGCTTAGACCAATGGGATCGCGGCATCCACGCCAACAGCCTCTACCTGGAACTCCTGGCAGACACCGGCGCCCTCGGGCTCCTCTCCTTCGCTGCCCTCCTCCTGATCATTGGCCGCCAGACCATCCAATTCTTCCGCCGCCCCCCAGCGCAAAATGCCCATTCATGGGACGTCCATTCATGGGACGCCCATTTATGGGCCCTCGGCCTGACCAGCGCCATCCTCATCTTCCTCCTGCACGGCTTCTTCGACTACTTCCTCGAATTCGTCCCCACTTATCTCCTCTTCTGGCTCATCCTCGGCCTCCTCAGTGGCATCCCCCCCCCTGCCCCTGATTGTTAGCGAACCATGCGCCTACTCGAAAAATGCCAGGTCATCCCGTTCTAGCTAATCGCTCATCAAACATTGTTAGCTCTGGCAATAGCTGCAACGGTATTGAGAGCGTTTAGCTATCTGTTGCTGCTATGCCGTTGAAATAGAACTTATGCGTTGACTGGTTAGGAATTCAGAAGTTGATCAACATCGTGACCACGCTCTTTAAGGAGAACGGCTGCTTTAGCCCGCACCAACATCACCCGATTAAAGAAGTGAGACAGTAGAGCCGCCTCCTGCTTTTCCGAATCCGTCAGCCATTCCCACTGTTGCTTTTCGACCAAGACATGCATTCGTTCCGACTTATCTGCCGGCGCAGTCATACGCGCCGCTCGCCATAGCTCTCCACTGGGAGATTGAACCATGCCCACATTTCGTTCAGCCACTCGTCACTTCCTCAACCAGATCATCAGCTGAACTATATTGGAAAGGCGTGATGCCAAATGTAGTCAAAGCGGTAAGAAATTCGGCGCGAGATAACCCGGCAATTTCGGCTGCTTTTGCCTGGGAGATACGTTCCATTTCATACCATTTGACGGCCGCTGCAATTCGCATCTCTTGCACAAAGGTGGCCGGGTCTTGCCGCAGTGCAGAAAAAACATCTTGTGGTAATTCGATGGATACCTGGACTGTGCTCATATTAACACCTCATTTGCCTGATTACGGTGGACGGTTCCGCTTTTACCCAGTAGATAGCGTCCTTGCCACATGCCAGACATTATCACCTACCCATCAATCCCTGCCCCAAAAACGAATCCGATTCTCGACCTGCCGCGCATCATCCAGCAATGCCCGCACACGTTTGAAGAACCTCTTAAAGGTGCCAAAGTTATAGATGTAATCCGGCGTGGTCACGTCTACCATATTGA
>JAGVTM010000487.1 GCA_019136785.1 Chloroflexota bacterium
GGTAAATGGCTGCCCGTCCGTAACCGCTGCCCAGGTCTAGCGCCCTGCCCGGCAGCAGTTGCGCCGCCAGTTCGATTACCTCGGGCGGCGGCAGCGCCTCATCCCACGGCACCTGGCCCGTTTCATACTGCTGTAACAGCCGTTCGTAAATGTCAGACATGAACCGGAGTATAGCACAAGCCCAAGCACAAAGGTCTTGTGGGGAAGCACCTTCTCGCCAGACTGTGACAAAATCGCTAAAATCCAGGTCACACTGCATCTGTATGGGAACAAAGCGCCTGTGACTGACAGCTATCTGGGCGTCCGCCGCCACATTTTCGACCACTGGCCCCGTTATGCCGCTTACGCTGCCGCCGCGCTGCTGCTGTTGTCAGCCATCTGGCTATCGGTCAGCCGCGGTTGGTGGGCATACGCCTTGTTTGCCGCCGCTTTGCTGCTGCTGCCGTTGTATTTCGCCGCTGCCGGGCTGCTGCTGGCGCGGCGGCAAAGCCAGTCGCCTGATGTGGCTTATTTGTTTGAGTTAGGGCAGATCAAGCCGGCGGATCGCCTGGTGCAAATTGACGTGGGGCGGCGAGATGCCGGCATTTTCCTCTCCCGCCGCCTGACAACGGGCAAAATCAGCGTCATTGACCTGTACAATCCCCAACTCACGCCCAATCCCAGCCTGCGGCGCGCCCGCCAGCGGCTGCTGCATCCCCGCAGCGACCCGCGACTGGTCTGGCTGGACGGCACGCTCAACCTGATCCCCCTGCCCGACAACAGCGTGCCCGCCGTCATCCTGGCGGATACCCTGGGACAGTTCGTGCAGGAAGGCGACCGCCGCCGCCTGCTGGCTGAAGCCTATCGCATTCTGCTGCCTGGCGGCCGCTTGCTGCTGTCCGAACCCACGCGCACACTTACCAACTGGCTGACCCTGGGGCCCGCCGCCAACCGCCTGCCCGAAGCCGCCTATTGGCGCGATATGCTGCGAGAAGCGGGCTTTCGCATCCAACACCAACGGCTGCGTCACGATGTGACTACCTGTTTCCGCGCCGACAAACCGGCTACCGCCGCCGAATACCAGTTGAGTTTCAAGCTAAACATCTGAACGGCGTCCGCCGCCAACAAGCAAAGCATGACTGCTACCTATTTCCCTGCTGCGCCGCCAGCCGCCTCTGTCTTCATCTTCGGAGGCACTGCCGCTTACGAGATTAAGCCGGATGCGTTCGCGCGCGTCATCCGGCGGCAGCAGATAGAGACGCCTTACGGACGCTCTCCCCTGTTCTACCAGTTAGAAACCGCTACTGGGGCCGCCGTCTGGTTCAGCAGCCGGCACGGCGCGGAGACGCTGGAACGCTCTGCCCGTTTTGTCAACCATCGCGCCAACATTTGGGCCGTGCGCGCTCTGGGCGGCAGCGCCATTCTGTCCTGGAATGGGGTGGGAGCCATCAATCCGCGGCTGCAGGTGGGGAATGCGGTTGTGCCGGCATTTTTACTCGACTGGACTCGCTGCCGGCGCAGCAGCTTCAACGCCACGCCCCACCCCAGCCGGGCGGCAGCCCGCACGATTGACCACATTAACCACGGCGCAGACCCGCGCCAGGCAGCGCGCCCCTTCGCGGAACCAGCCCGCCGCGCCATTTTGAACCGGATTGCGCCGCCGCAGCCGGATCAGCCATTTACCTATGTTTGCACCGAAGGGCCGCGGCTGGAAACGGCGGCGGAGATCCACCTGGCGGGGCAGCTAGGCGCAGACGTGGTGGGCATGACGCTTTGCCCGGAAGTATGGCTGGCGGCGGAACTGGGGCTGAGCTACGCCAGTTTGTGTCTGGTGACCAATTTCGCCACCGGACTATGGCACATTGATCCGCGGCGCGACTTTGGCGCCGGCGTCGCCCGCCGCGCCCTGCCGCTCTTGTTGGACGCCGCAGCCATGCTGCTGGCGGCATAAGACGAGGATGGCGGCATGACGCCCTTAGCCTTGCTAGACTTCCGCGACTTCCAGCCTGCCCACATCTCCCAGCACAGTGTGGACACGCCCTTTGGCGCAGTGGCTTATGGCAGAATAACGGATGATCTGATTGTGTTGGTGGCAGCCGCCGCCGACCCGCGCGCTAACGCCTACGCTGCCCGCTGGCTGGGCGCGGAAAGAGTAGTGGCCGTTCTTACGGAGCCGGCTGTGACGCAGCCCGTCTTGCCTGTGGATTTCATTGAATTCACCAGCAATCGCCCCACCACTTTCTTTGAGACTGTTGGCACAGGCTACGTGCAACAATCCCCGCCGTTTTGCGCCGAATTGACAGGCGCCCTCAGCCGCGCCGGCGCTGCGCCGCAAGGCGTGCTGCTAATTCTGGACCAACTCCCACAGCCAGCAGCACATGAGTGGTGGCGCAGCCAGGGAATAGATTACTTTACGACCTGGTCACAGCCCGAAGGAGCGTTATGCCGCGAGTTAGAAATGTGTTGGGCAACGCTGCTGACGCCGCCAGGTTTTGATGCAGTGGCCTGGTTGAGGGGCGCGGCGCTGCCGGCATCTCGCGGCTGCCCCTGCCCCCAGACCATGCAGTTCGCCCGCCAAGCGGGGAAGCTGCCGGCAGACTGGCGGCAGTGGGTCGCAGGTTGAAAAGGCTGCTGGAGCGCCCGCGATTGCTTAATCGCGCCGCGATTTCTTAATCGCGCCGCGATTTCTTAATTGCGCCGCGATTTCTTAATCGCGCAGCATCCTTACTGGCAAAAGCCGGCTGGAAGCTGGCGCTCCATTTTGCACGGCAACGGGGATCGGGATACACTTCGCGCCATTATTGGCAGAGGAAAACGCCGGCGCCGCGCCGGACGCCCGCGCCTGGTTGCTTCATTTCTGCTCATAACTGCCCGTCACCCGCCCGGCCTGTATGGTAGACCGGGGAGTCAACTCCTGGCAGCTATCATCCAAGATAGAGACAGCGCATTGGCCAATTCGCTAACGCATGATGTGCGAACGCGCCCAAAGCGCCGTTGATGGCGTCATGCCGGCATCCTCGCCCTTTCACCCGTCACAAAAGAGGAGCGCAACCATGTTCCGGTTTCTACATAAGCGGTTTCGCACAACCTTTACCACCGCTCTGGTTGTGCTTGGGCTTTTCTTGTTGGCTGGCGTCGCCCCCCGCCCGCTGCCGGCAGCGGGCTGCCAGCCAGCCATCACCGTCACCAACAGCGCAGACAGTGGGCCCGGCACGCTGCGCCAGGCGCTAACCGACCTCTGCGCCGGCGGCGTGATTACGTTTGCCTTGCCTCTGCCAGACACGATTGCCCTCCATTCAACATTAACGATTGCCCAATCCATGACCATCAACGGGCCCGACGAAGGCGTCTTGACCATATCGGGTGAAGGGCAGCAGCGCGTCCTAATCGTAACCGGCGGCCTGGTTGTTAACCTGGATCGTCTCACCGTTGCCAACGGGGCGCTTTGGGGAGAAGGGGGCGGCATTTTCAGTCAAAACAGCCAGCTTAATCTGACCAATATGGTCTTCGATAATAATCAGGCGACGTTTGGCGGCGGCTTGAGCAATTCGGGCGGCGCAGTCACAATTGCCAACAGCCTGTTCCGCCACAACCAGACCGGCGACGCGGACGGCGGCGCGCTGGACACCTATGGCGGTTCTGTCACCCTGATCAATACCACGTTTGACCAGAACCACGCCGGTCGCCGCGGCGGGGCCATCAGCGCCGCCAATAATGCCGTCCTGTCTATTCGCCGCAGCGTTTTCACCCAGAACAGTACAGAATCAGAAGGCGGTGGGGCTATTTCCGCCTACGGCGGCAGCGTTACCATTGACCGCACACAGTTTCAGAGCAATATCGCCGGTGGCGACGGCGGCGGCATCCTGGCTGTCGGCGGAAGCTATATGATTACGGGCAGTACGATTGCCGGCAACATGGGCTATCGCGGCGGAGCCATCATGCTGTTCCCTGGTAGCCTGACGCTGCAAAACAGCACTATCTCCGGCAACACGGCTGATTTGCTGGGATCGGGATTGTATGTGGGCGAGGGTGACGCGCACATCTTCGACAGCACCATTGCCGGTCAGGGCGCGGTCGGTTCCGCCGTTTATCTGGTCAACGGCGGCGCTGAATTTCGTAACACCGTACTGGACAACAACGTCGAAAACTGCGGCGGTTTTCAGTCGCCCCAGTCGCTGGGGCACAACATGAGCAGCGACTCTTCCTGTGGTTTCAACCAGCCGACCGACTTTAACAACACCGACCCCCTGCTAGGGCCGCTGCAAAACGCGGGTGGGCCCACGCTCACCCACCCCCTCACTGCCCTTAGCCCGGCCATTGACGCGGGCGACAACGCCAACTGCCCGGCGACGGATCAGCGCGGCGTCCCCCGCCCCCAGGAAAACGGCTGCGACATGGGCGCGTATGAAGCCTCCAAAGCGTTCCAAATCGTGAAGCAGGCCAGCCACGCCAGCGCCACGCCAGGGCAAACCGTTGTCTACCGCATCGTCATCAAAAACACGGGGCTGCCCATTACCACCACCAGCGCCATCGTCACCGATCCCTTGACGCCTGATCTACGATTTATCGGGCCCGCCACGCTCACGCCACACCAAAGGGACGCCGTGCTGGCGCAAAATGAATGGGATTTGCCCACGTTAGGCAGCCACCTGACGATCACCCCCAACGCCACAATCACGCTTACATTCCCGGCGTACGTGCGGTCGGGCACTCCCTACGGTACCAATATCGTGAACACGGCCAGCGTTACCAGCAGCGAGATTATAGGCAGCAGCAGTGACGCCGCCGCGGTCCTCGTGTGCAACGCGGCGTACACCGTCACCAGCGCCGCGGACAGCGGCAACGGCAGCCTGCGCCAGGCAATAGAGCGCGCCTGCCCCAACGCGCCAATTGATTTTAACCTGGGTGGGCCGGGCGTGATCACCCTTACCAGCGGTCAGTTGATGGTGACGAAGCCGCTGCACATCCACGGCCCCGGATCTGATCAGCTGGCGATCAGCGGCAACGGCAGCCAGACGATTTTTGTCATGGCGGAACCCGCCAGCGGCAGCGTTATTGAGGGGTTAGCGTTGCGCGATAGCGGCGTCAATGATGGTCTCATCTATAGCCGGGCGGACCTGACCATTAACAATGTCGTATTCGGCCATATGTCAGGGTATGCCATTTACCAGGAGCGAAACGCGCTCACGGTCAATCATTCCCTGTTCCTGGGTGACCCGAATGCCGGCAGCAGCGGCGGCATCTACAATAATATTCATGGTATTACCATCTTGAATGACTCCGTGATCACGGGTATGCACGTTTCCCCTGTGGGCGCGGCGCTGGTGAACAACTTTGGCACCGTGATCGTGCGGCGCAGCCTGATTGATGGCAACTATAGTTCTATTAGCGGCGGCGGCATCTACAATCGCGGTTTTCTACACTTTGAGGATAGCATACTCAGCAATAACAGCACCGGTGGCCATGGCGGTGGTCTGTATAACAATGGCGGCACGCTGTTCATGACCGGAGCGACGGTGTCTGGTAATCAGGCGACGGATTGGGGCGGCGGCATTATCTCTGGACTGTTCAATCACGCCACCATCGAAAACAGCACGATTGCCGGCAATCAAGCCCCTAGCGGCGGCGGGCTGGTTAACTTTGATGAAGGCAACATGGCGCTCACCAATGTGACGTTTGCCGGCAATCTGGCTCCCATCGGCGCGGCTATCTACAACGTGTTGGGCACAGTTAACCTGGCGAAGATCATCGTGGATGGCGTGCATGAGAGCAACTGCGCGGGCGCGATTAACTCTCAGGGATATAACCTGGACAGCGGCAGTTCTTGTGGACTTGCCGGCATGGGCGACCTCTCCGACACGCCTGCCCTGCTGGGTTCCCTGCAAGATAATGGCGGCGCAACCTGGACAATATCTCCCCTGCCCGGCAGCCCGGTGGTAGACGCCGGCGGTTCCGGCTGCCCGCTCACCGACCAGCGCGGCGTAGCCCGCCCGCAAGGGGCAGCCTGCGACATGGGCGCATTGGAAGTCGCCGAAGTGATCGCTGCCTGGGACATCACTTCCCTATGGCGCGGCGGTCAGACAGGCACGCGACGCACCGATCTGCTGGCGGATGGACGGTTCATTGACAGCAAGAGTTATACCGGCGCCTGGGACATCCTCCCTGGCAGCCCCGCCCGCCTGATTCTCAGCTACGACATAGGCGAAGATTGCGCCCAACTGCTGCTAGGTGTCATACCCGACGCCAACAACGCCAGCGGCTTGCAATTCTGCCGCGACGGTTCCGGCCTGCCCGGGCTCTGGCAGGGAACCCGCCGTTAACCCAAACCGTTCCGGGGCAAGACGGCGCGGCGAGAAAGCCATCTGTTCGCGCCAGTTTGAAACCGTGCTGTCTTACCTCTACCATGCAACGCCGCTGTAGGAGCGTATTGCATACGCCCTATTTTCTGTGCGCGCGTCCCCTGTTTCGTCTACAATTGTCTATGCCTGTTATCAAACGTCTGTCCTTCCCTGGGATCGGCCTGGCGCTGGTCGCTATTTTGCTGCTGGCGCAATGCCAGCCCCAGCCAGAGAGCGCCACCTTCGTCCCGACCGTTATGCCCACAGCGCTGGCGGCTACGGCAACCCCTTTTGTTCTGTCCACCAGTACGCCGAGGCCGCTGCCAGCCAGTGCGACGCCTCTTGCGCCCACGGCTACACC
>JAGVTM010000311.1 GCA_019136785.1 Chloroflexota bacterium
TCACGGTCACCACGTAAATAAGAAGCTGCGTCAGGGCTGCCGCCAACAAGCCTACGGCTTTGCCGCCAATAAGCTGCCGCGCCGTAATGGAGGTGAGCATTAGCTCCATCGTGCGGTTTTCTTTCTCATCCGCCACCACGCGCAGCATGTAACCCGAAGCCGTCATGGTGGCGATAAAGAAGAAGAGGCTGCCCACCATTGGCAGCAGGACGTTGATAACGCTTTGCTGGCTGAACCGCCGCCCGCTGACCGTATCCTCCACCACGATCTTGCTCCCTTCCAGCAGCCGCGTTTGCTGCGCCGGCGGCAGCGAATGCACCAGGTTGGCGCGCACGAAATCGTCAAAATCCTCCCAGGCGCTGCTGCCCGGCGGACGGCGTAGATAATACAGGTCGGTGGTCAGATTGGCGGGATAATCGGGCGGAAAGACGAAGAAAGCCTGGATTGTGCCGGCATTCAACGACTCCAGAGCGTTGGCGACGTCGGCGTAGGCAATGATGGCTACCCGTTTATCCGCGTCGGGCAGGCTGGCTTGCAGCCCTTCATCCAGGAAGTGAGCGTTATCCACGTAGCCAATAGGGTCGTTGCTCTCCTGCGACAGTTCCACCAGGACGGCAAAACCAATCAGCAGAGCAATCGCCAGGGGCACAGCCAGCGTCCCCAACAGGAAGCCGCGCCGCGCCACCATGCGGCGATATTCGTGTCGCATCACCAGCCAGTAGTTATGCATGGTTTGCCTCCGTCTGGCTGATCCCTTTGGCGGGCTGCCCCCCAACGACGTTAATGAAAATGTCGTCCAGCGATGGCTCTGCCAGTTCCAAAACGCCCTGTGGGTCGGTTCCCACTGCCAGCGTCATCTGCCAGGCCCCATTCTGGTGTCGCGCTTCCAACACGCCAGGCACCTGGCTGAAATCGCCGGAGCCGGTCAGGGAGATGGCGTTGCCGGCAAAGTTGCGCTTAATCTCATCCACTTTACCATACAAAACGGTGGCCCCCTTATCAATCAACACAATCCGGTTGCACAGCGCTTCCACTTGATACATCTGGTGCGTGGACATGATGATGCTCTTGCCCGCCAGCCGCATCTCATCCAGAATATCTTTCACCAACCGTGTATTGACCGGGTCCAGCCCAGAAAACGGCTCGTCAACGACGATCAGGTCGGGTTCATGCACCAGGGTGGCGATGATTTGCGCCTTCTGCTGCATACCCTTGCTCAGCTCCTGCACCTTCTTGTGCCGATGCTCCGCCAGGTCTAGCCGCTCCAGCCAGTCGTTCAGGCGGCTGCGGGCGGTTTTCTCATCCATGCCCTTTAGCGTCGCCAGGTAGAGGAGGGTCGGTTCCAGTTTCAGGTCCTTATATAACCCCCGGTCTTCGGGCAGGTAGCCGATGCGCCGTTTACGCGCCAGGTCTAAAGGGCCGCCTAACACAGTGATAGTGCCGGCATCTGGCTTAAAAATATCCATCATCATTCGTATAGTCGTTGTTTTGCCGGCCCCATTCGGCCCTAGCAGACCGAATATCTCTCCTGGCTCCACCGCAAAAGAAACGTCCGCCACCGCCTGCACGCTGCCGAAACGCTTGGCTAAATGAGAAACCTCAACGGTATACATAAACCTGATTCCTTTGGCCTGGGGGTGACCTCCGACAAGTCACAGGGAGGTCTGATATAGTTGAAACGCAGGCGCGCCACACCTGTGAGCCAATTCGCCGAATTGACCACGCCGTCATGCCGCACACGACAACAGTCACCCCCGGCGCACTGCCTGACCAGCGCCATGCTTACATAATAGCATGGGAGCCCCGCGCTCGCCAGCCGATATTACCCGACTTCTCGTGGGCTGAGCCTGCCGAAGCCCGTGTTGCCTTCGACAGGCTCAGTCACCGCGGCAGGCTAAGCCCTAATAGCCGCCCGTGGTCACCAGCTTGATGAATTTGGCAATGATACCAATCACGCCGCCGAAAATGGAAACGCCCAGGATCACGCGGATGACAGTGTTGCCAATTTCCACCATGTGGCGCGCCTCCTCCAGCCCCAGCCACGTTTGCTGGCTGACCCAGGCAGGATCCAGACCAATGAAGGGCCCCCCGTTAACAAGCTGCCACAAGACAAACACAGCCAGAATATTCACCCCCAGGTCTGCCATGCGCAAAGCCGGCGTCCAGCGCCCGATAGCAAGCTGCCAGCCACCCAACGCCAACGCCAACCCCCACCAGATGTTCAGCCAGGACAGGTGCGCCTGAAATTCCGGCGCCAGCAGGGGGATAAAGCCCTGAAATTCTGGCGTGAAGTTGTACACGCCAATTTTGTGCGGAAAGGCGTTGAACAGAATGATGATAGCCACCAGAAAAGCCATCCCAATCACCACGCCCACAGGCGATATCCGTTCACCCACGCTCGTTTGCTCGCTCGCCTCTGCGACGTTTCCAGTTAAAGCCAATTTGTCAGACATAAGCCTCCTTCGAAAATAGCGTATCTTAGGGCGGGTTGGCAACCCACCCATTCCTTCGACAAGCTCAGGACAGGGCTTCAAAAACAGTCTTACGCGGAGACGCGGAGAACGCTGAGAACGCTGAGAAAAAATTCGTGTAATTCGTGGCAAAAATTGTTATCCATCGTGTTCGGACTGCACCTTTTCACCCTTTGTACAGTTTACTGGTAACGCCCCTTTCCCACATCAGCCAGATGGGTAGTATCTCGCCTGGTCATCTGACCAGGAGATTGAGACGCACGCCCCAAACCGTCTGGCGTGCTGGCTTCCAACCAAGATGCCGCTATTTCCCCCAACTGCTCCTGCCCGCCACACCTTCTTGCCAAACCTGGTCAACTGGTTTACGATTCTGCTGCAAGACATGACAAAACAGCCATGAGTATCCCCTTACCATGAACAGCGTCACGAACAGCGTCACTCTCGGACCACTGACCACTAATCACTTTCCACTGCGGCATCTTCCGCCGCCGATCACTGTCCCCAGGAGGCCCCATGTACAATACGGTAGATGTGCCCCATAAACCATTTGTTTTCCCCACGTTAACCAGAGACCGCGCGCTGGCTGTCCTGTTGGCTGCCAGCGGCGGCGATAAAAAGCGCACCGTGCGCGCCGGGCGGCGGCGCGGCGAAGGCGCGCCCAGTGGCGCGCCCAGTTCCGAAGGACGCCGTCGCGCCACTGCGCCACAGCGTCGCCGCGAAACAGCCGCCCCACCACCGTCAGGCGCAGGCGGCAGCAGCGGCAGCGCATTTCCCCCGGCGGGCGGCAGCCTGTCCGGCGCCGCCGGCGGCGGACTATCAGGTGGCGGCTTGCCGATGGGCAAGAACTCGCTCATCATCATTGTTGTCTTGATTCTGCTGGCTATCTTTGGCGGCACGCAGTTCCTGGGCGGCGGCGGGGATGGCGATGGCTTGCCCGAAACGGACGTGACTGTCCCCGATACGGGTTTTCCCGAAACGGACATAACGGTTCCCGAAACCAGTTCCAGCGAGCCCGTTGTCAGCGTTCCCCAGCCTATTGTCGTCGAATCTTTGCCGGCAGCGCCCCTGGTATCCCTGCCGGCAGCCGCGCCCGCCAGCGACTCCCCCGACCAGACCTGGACGATCATGCTCTATCAGGACGCTGACGACAAAATCCTGGAGCAAGACATCTACATTGACCTCAACGAAGCCGAGCGTGTCGGCTCCTCCGAGCAGGTCAACATTGTAGCCCAAATAGACCGCTATCGCGGCGGTTATGCGGGCGACGGCGACTGGACCAGCGCCCGCCGCTATTACGTCACCCGCGACGACGACTTGCAGCGCGTGGGTTCGCGGCAGGTCATGGACCTGGGCGAGGTCAGCATGGGCGACACAAACGCCCTGATAGAGTTCGTCGCCTGGGCCGCCGAGAATTACCCCGCCGACAAATACGTGCTGATCATGTCTGATCACGGCATGGGCTGGCCCGGTGGCTGGACCGACAAAGACCCAGGCGGGCGGGGCGACAGTTCAATCCCTCTCTCCTCAGCTTTAGGGCAGCAGTTGTACTTGCACCAACTCGATGCGGCGCTGGCGGAAATCCGGCAGCAGACGGGCATTGCCCAGTTTGAGTTGATTGGCATGGACGCCTGCCTGATGGGTCACCTGGAAGTGTTCACCGCCCTGGCGCCGCACGCCCGCTACGCCGTCGCCTCGCAAGAGGTAGAACCCGCGTTGGGGTGGGCTTATGCCGGCTTCCTGAGCGAACTGGCGGCTAATCCTGGCATGAGCGGCGGCGCATTGGCGCAATCCATTGTGGACACCTACATTGTGGCGGACCAACGCCTTCAGGACGAAGCGGCGCGGGCGCAAATGTACCAGCGCGGCTCGCCTCTGGGCAGCCTGTTCTCGCTGCTTGGCGGCGGCGGCGGCGCGCCCACGGCGGCGCAGGCGGTGGCGCAAATGGAGCAGACCATTACGCTAACCGCCGTTGACCTGACGGCGCTGCCCGACCTGGTCACCAGCGTCAATGATTTTGCCTATCTGCTGCAAGAAGTTGACCAGCGCCTGATTGCCAAAGCGCGCAATTACGCCCAATCCTTCACCAATGTTTTTGGCGGCAATGCGCCTTCCTCTTATATTGACTTAGCCCATTTTGTGCAGTTGTTGCAGCAAGAATCGGGCGACGTGGCTGTAGACCAGTCTGGTGGAACCCTCCTGGAATCGCTGAGCAGCGCCGTGATCGCCGAAAAAAGCGGATCGAAGAAACCTGGCGCCAACGGCATTTCCATTTACTTCCCCAACTCGCAACTGTACCAGCACCCGGCCACGGGGATGCGCTCCTACACAGCCATTGCCGACCGGTTTGCCGCCGTTTCCCTGTGGGATGATTTTCTGACCTATCATTACACGGGACAGGGGTTTGACATTACGGCGGCGCCGTTAGATGCCGGCAGCCGCGCCGAAAGCGCCATTCCCCCTGGCGCAGGCAATATCAGCGCCTCCCCCGTCGCCGCTTCCGCTGACGTAGTGGCTCCAGGCGAATTCATCTTGTTGAGCAGCGACATCAGCGGCGACAACATTGGTCACATCTACATCTTCGCCGGCTACTACGATCAGGCAGCGAACTCTATCTTCGTGGCGGACACGGATTACCTGGAGAGCGAAACCGTGCGCCAACTGGAAGGCATCTACTACCCCGACTGGGGCGCCGGCGATTTCACCCTGGAATTTGAGTGGGAGCCCATCGTCTACGCCATCAGCGACGGCGTGGACTCGCTGGTGACGCTGCTCTCGCCGCTGGACTTTGGTCGCACGCAGGCGGAAGCCACCTACACCATCGAAGGCTACTACACCTTTGCCAGCGGCGAGCAGCGATACGCCATGCTGTTATTCCAGGATGGCGTGTTGATACAGGTCTTGGGTTTTTCCGACAGCGCGGACTTAGGCTCTCCCCGCGAAATCACGCCAGAGGCAGGCGATACCTTTACCATCCTGGAACAGTGGCTCGACCTGGACGCAAACGGGCGCGTCGTCGCCGAAACAACCCAGGAAGGCGGCACGCTGATTTTTGGCGACCAGATGTTCTTCTGGGAAGAACTGGACGCCGCCCCCGGGCCCTACGTCGTGGGCTTCATCGTGGAAGACCTGGATGGCAATCGTCTGCAGACTTTTACCACGGTGACGGTTGAGTAAGGAGGGGCGACGCGCTTTACAGAATGCGTCGCTCCTTTATCGCCTTACGGCTGGCGCATGGATGCCGGCAGGTAGAGCAAAACCGGCCCCTCCAGGTAGATTGTAGCTGTTACTATGCCCACAGATTCGTTGCCATTTTTCGGAGTGGAGGCTTCAGCCGGTAACGTTGTCGGCTAAAGCCTCTACTCCGGGAACCTATTTATGGACGGTTCCTTAGTTCAATAGGTAGGCGCGCAGCTGCGGCCGTTCTGTCGGGTGTGGCAGTTTTTATTGGACGACCAATTGCACCGACAAGTCCTTGGGGGTTCCTGCCTCCTTTGACGTGAGCCGGGCAATCACACGATCGCTAGGCAGCAGTTCCTCGTCAGACTGTTCCGGAAAGACCACTGCGGTCTGCATATCTCCAGCAGTTGACTGGATCGAGGCTGTCGCCAATCTAAGCCAGGTACCTAACGAAGGGCGGAAGCGCCAAACTTCGATGGTCGTCGTGCCTGACACTCCGGCGATTCGCCGTTGGACGCGCACCTCCGCTACCGTCATTGCCACGGGTGGGCTGAAAACACAGTCAAAGGCGGCCGGGCCGCCGTTGACCGCTGGCGGGCTAGTCGTATCGGTCTCGTATGTCGAATAGCTACCCTGAGTCTTCCACTCGGATGCGACCACAGAGCTTATCAGCGTCTGCACATCTGCATCATACAAGCGGGCGTTGGAGATGGTAGTTGTTGCGTTTGCTGACATCGTGAGCGAATAAGGCGGGGTGGCCGATCTGTCCGTCACGAAGGCACCGTAGGGAACGCCCGCGCCCGAAATGCGAAGGCCTGGGAACCAATCAACCACTTGATTGACATTTTGGATTATTGGTGACCCGGCCATTAGATCGCCGCGCGTCGCATCATGCCATCGGCGCCAATAGTACACCCACATATTGCCGGCAGCACCGGTCTTGTAAACCTCGGATACAAGATCGAGCGCGATCGTGTCTTCAGCGACCGCCGACACTCGTCCAACGTACCCGCCTACGGGGTAGCTGCTGCTGAGATACGTGCTGCTTGTCGCGGTGGTCCAGATGCCGTCTCCTACGTATACCTGCGCGGCTGCGGTGCTGTTGATGATGGTGCCGTGCCCCTCTGTAGTCGGAACCATTGCGATGTTCCCGAGGAAGGGATCGTCGTACCAGCCCCCCGCCCAGAGGACCTCGGCGGGTGTCTTGCGGCGGCTGATGAACGTGGAGGGCGCTACCAATTTGCGGGTAACGTCGGCGGTGTTCGCGAGATCCTCATATTGATCGACGTCGGTCAGTCGCTGCGTGCCCCGCGGATCGCTCATTGTGCAGCCAATGTAGCGGATTCGATCCCTCTTTACCGTTGTTACCAGCAAGCTGTCGGAACTTAGAGCGCTTGCAATGAACGAGCATCCTACAAACGTGGACTGCGGTCCCTCAAGATACAGGACAATGGGCCACCCGGTATTGTCATCAGAGAAGAACCGACATCCGGTGAAGGTGATATTGGTGAACGAGAGCATCCGCGGAACCGACCACGCTTCGAGTGCGGGGTCCACGCTTGGAGGATTGGGAAACTTAAAAGTACATCCCGTAAATGCTACTGGATCGTGGGCTCCTCCGCCCTTCAGCACCCCGATGGACAAGACAGATTCGAGATGCGCTCCTTGAAGCTTCTGCCAGCATGAGTTACGAACCCTGGAGCGTTCTCAGTACCCTCGACGAAGCGAAGCACCGACCCGCGCTCGAGGCCTCCATAGGGCGGTGCGGGGTTCTTCCTGAGGATTCGTAGTGGAGCATGGATCAAGTAGATGCCTGGTGGTACGTAAACGGTAGCGGTGGTAGCCAGTGATGGATCCAACGCCGTCCCTGCAGACGGTGGGTGTGTGTATGTACGCTCGATGGCGTCATCAATGGCAGCTTGAATGTATGCTGTCCAGTCTGCGGTTCCCGAGCGGGTGAGACCCGCCGGTGCGTAATCCCTGATGTCAACCCAGATCGATCCATCGTTCCACATGATTCCCTCCAGTTGGATACTGTTTTTGAACTGTTTCGCTAACAATATAATCTCAATCTGGCTTTTGCTCTCTCATTTGAGCGGACGCCCTGAAACAACGCTCTTCACAATCCCCCCCCTACGACTGAGGCATGTTTCTGATAGGCAATAGCGCCTTGGGTGTAGAGGCTTCCGCCGGACATTCTCTGCCAGGTGGCGAAAGTCTCCACACCAATGGCGATACGCAGGTTTCACCACCGGCGTCCTTTATGATCCCGCTCGATCGGGCTGGAACCGGCACCGCCGCAGAATGACGCGCGCATTTGGGAATTCGTAGTACTCTGTATAGTAGTAGTAGATGAATGCGCCATAAGGCGTCACATACACTTCTGGGTCCAGCTTTTTGACGCGCAGATTTGGATTGTCAACACGCTGTGGGGGCAAAGGGTCACCGCCTGCTCCGTCAGGAAGACTGAATACCCACACAGAAGTTACCGTGAATTCATCTGGAGCCAGAGAGAGAGAAATGTACGATCTTCCATCATAAACGAAGGGCTCTGGCGAAAGGATGTTCATTTCTTGACGGGTTATTTCTCGCGCTGCAAGCGTGGTGAACAGCGTTGCTGCGGAAGCGCCTTCTAACCCTTGATAGATTCGCACTTCGGTTGCATATTCATTACCCTCAAACCGGACCGCAGCCATATAAAGAAGCTGCCCTCCTACCTCTGGCGCGTGCCAGGCGTAGGCGCCCAGCTTGTCACCATCGTCGGTTGTGAGTACCGTTTGCGTGTGCGTGGCAGTGTCGTAGTGGGCGAGCTGGATCCGACCATCGTCGTGGAGTTTGCTATACAAGACGTGATCAGAATCAATCCACGTTGGTAAAGAGACAGCAAGCTCTACATTTGGAATATGGAACTCTTGGGTGGGATTGCTTAAATCGAGCCAGAATATGCCCCAATCTCCTGACGGGAATAGCCGCCGCTTGTAGAGTACCTTACCGGGGCCGTCTGGGCTTTTCGTGCCCGCAAAGTGGAATCTATTGATGCCATCTTCTGGGCCGATGGGCTGAGACTGCTCTGTTTCCGTAGACCATAAATACATGCGGTGGAGTCCATCTCCTTCATCTCGCGTGTAAATGACCTTGTCAGCGCCATTGTCGCGCATCCATTCAGGACCATTGCCATCATAAGTTAGAATGGGAGAAAGGTGATCGTCGAGCCATATCACTGTATCTGTAATTAACGTGCCGTCCTCTGGATTGAGCGATCCAACCCAGACCTCTCCATCAAGAATCCAGCTATCTCGATACGAGATGCGGTTATTTTCGCTGTCAAACTCTGGGTCAACGTACCAGACGGATTCGGAACCTATTTCAATATCGTAGTAATTGTTGACTGCCCCCGGTTGCATAGAGGACACCGCATAAGTCGTACCAGACCCCCAAATCGCGACCACTCCAAGCGACAGCAGGGCCATCAATCCATATTGACCATATCCGAAACGTTTCATCAACTTGAGCATCATTGTTACTATCTCCTTAGTCTTTCTCGATAACTCAGTTGAGGTAGTTAGCATCCGGGTAACCGGGTTATGGTCAAGCATCATCCAGGTCATTTTAATCTCCTTTTGGTTCCTTATCAGGTAAGGTTTGGGGTTAGATACAACAAAAGAGTCGTTTCTACCAAAAGGACGAATGCCAGGGCGCGAACCTTTCCGCCAATTTTGCTTACGGCTGCCAGCCAATGGCGTAAATGCCGGCATGAACCGTTCTCACCGCTATCCAATTCAGATCGCTGTTCCGGCTGATTTCCAGGCAAGAGTTCGACCCTGGATGGCATGTCTCCCAGCCAGTTTCCGGTACGTAGTGCAAGATTTTTAGCTGCGTTTGCTCATTC
>JAGVTM010000670.1 GCA_019136785.1 Chloroflexota bacterium
GGAAGGCATCTGGATACTTCAAGCCGTAGCCAAATACCCTGTCCACGCTGGAATGGGCCAGCATGACCAACCCGGCTAACTGCAGCCATGGCGTCTGCCCGTAGGCGCCCAGGAGAAACAAAGCCACCGCCACGCCCTTGTGGTGGACCGCGTTATAGCACCATGCGCCCACCTTCGGCCCCAGCAGGTAGCCCAGCATACTCAGGTCTGGCGCCAGGAATAGAACGAGGAACCACCACCAGGCATAATCCAGTTGGCGGAAAAGATAGAAAGCCAGGGCGGCTAAAAGCAGTTCTTCAATCTTGAGGAGGGTTTTCATGCTGTTTCCGTTCATTACTACTCATGAGCATTCAGGCGCAGTTGCGTCTCTTCACGCCGGCAGCCATTCTTCGGTGGCCCGCACAAAGGCGCTGCCGCTTAAAGCCAGGTCAACTAAAACGGGCGCACAATCGCTGGCATCCAGTTGGGCTGCCAGGTGGACGTCTGCGGCAAAGCCGCGTTCAATGAGTTCTTTGCCTGAACTGCATTGGCGCAGCCGCTCAGCCAGCGCGGGTCTGGCTGCCTGAAACGCCGCGACTGCGCCGCCCGCCTCTGGCGACAGGCTGCCACGCAGGTGGCTGATAATGGCGCCGGCGCCAATCAGGTCTTCATAGGAGGGACGCAGGCTGTAGTCGTCGAACCAGCGCTCGCCAGCGGGAATGACGGCAATTTTGGAACCGTAGCGCAGGGCGGCGCGGGCGACGGCTGGCGCATTTCGCAGGCAGCCAGCCAGTACAGGCGTTGGTTTAGCCGCCATTGTTAATGTCGCGCCATTGGGCGATGGCAGCACAATCCGCGCGCCGGGCGTGAGATGCGTCAGCGATTGGGGGGAGAGGGAGAACTTACTCTGAGACCGCCGGGGATCGGCCAGTTCGGCGTGGACGGAGGCGGCGAAGGCCACAGCCTGGTCGTCTTTGCGGCTGTAGGGGAAGACGGTGGCGCCGCGGCTGACGGCAATGTCCACGCTGGTGGAGAATGATAGCACGTCAACGACGATCACGACGTCACTGATTGGCGCCAAAACTGACACGCCGTGTTCGCCCCATTCGCAGCGAATATCGAACTCTTGTTGCTCAAAGAACATGGCGGTTTCCGTCGAGCGGGGTTGCCAACCCGCCCATGTTGCCCAAACAGCCTCACGCGCAGATGCGGAGGACGCTGAGGGGAAATTCGTGGAATCGTGGTGGGTGTCAGCCCCGCCGCAGGCGGGGCTGACACCCATTTTTGGGGGCAATTTTGGGCGCAGACGCGCCCAAAATTGCCCTGCGCCGACGCCTTTTTGCCCGTTTTATGGAACTGATATGTGGTTGAAGAGATTGCCACGATTTAATGTGATACCAACCATGCCGATTCGTGGCTAAAAATTTCATTTTTCAGGGAGCAGGCTGGCTGCGGTCCTGGTCAAGAACTGGTCGTCCAGGCGGGCGGCGAATTCGGCTATGAGGCGTCCGGCGCGTTCAATATCGCGCAGGTCGGCGGATTCGACCATGGTGTGCATGTAGCGCAGGGGGATGCCGACGACGCCGGTGGGAATGCCGGCACGGGCAATATGCAGGGCCATGGCGTCCGTGCCCGAATAATGGGCGTGAGGTTCAGGATGCACTTTCATTTCCAGCGCTTCTGCGGCTGCCTTCAACGCCTGGTAAATGCCTGGATGCACGTTAGGGCCTAAGCCAATGGTGGGGCCGTCGCCCAAACCAAAGGTTTGCTCGTCGTTGGCCCCTGGGCCTTCGCCAAAGGTGACGTCAATTGCCAGGGCCACGTCCGGCTGGCGGGCGAAGGCAGACGTAGCTGCGCCTAACAGCGCCGTCTCTTCCTGGGCAGTGGCGGCGGCGATAATGTCCCAGGCGTGCTGCCGCTGTTGGAGTTGCTCCAGGCAAACGGTCAGGGCGGCTACTGATGCGCGGTTATCCAGCGACTTGCCGGCAATCCGCTTACCTAACAGCGTATGCAATGGCTGGCGAAAACTAATGAAATCTCCTACGTCCACCCATTCCCGCAGTTGGGCGGCGCTCAGCCCCACGTCTACGAGCAGTGTGTCGTAGCCATAGGCTTTATCGTGGCGATGGTTGGGCTGCATGCGTGCCGGCAAGGCGCCAATCACGCCGGGCAGATCGTGGTCGCCCTGTTTGCGCCCGTGCACCACCACCGTTTGCCCCAGCAGATGGCGCACGTCTACGCCGCCCACGCTGGTGACGCGCAAAAAGCCGTAGCCGCTGCCGTTTTGGGGATAGACGTCAATGGACTTGACCATCAAGCCAATTTCGTCCATGTGGGCGGCAATGAGCAGGCGCGGGCGCGGCGGGTCGCCTCGCCCTTCTTTGAGGGCGAGCAAGCTGCCAATGCGGTCTACCGTCAGGCTGTCCACGTAGGGACGCCAGGCGTCGCTGACGGCGGCGGCAATTGTTTGTTCGGCGCCGGAGGGGCCGGGGGTTTCTACCAGGGTTTTGAGTAGTTTTTCCAGTTCTATCATAAGTTGCTCTTGTGGGTGCCAACGAGATCACAGGTCTAGCAGCGAAACGGACAAGATACGGGCTGCATTGTCCTTCAACTTCCGAATTTTGGCGAACACCTGCCTGAGAGAGAGTACAAGAGTCTGCTTGAGGTTCAAGAAAATAATCCGGTGGAGGGAGGCAGATCCCCATCCCCCAACCCCCTCCCCTTAAAGGGGGAAGGGGGCTTTTCGGAGAGGGCGAGGGGCGCGCAGCGCCCCACGCCCTACGATACCCCTTGCCTGGCAGGGGGGGCGGGATTACCCTATTATTTTCTCAACGTTCAACAAGACTTTTGGTAATACGTTACCCTTCCACGGTGGGAGGTGGGGTTTCCGTTGGGAGTTCTGGGGCAAGGGTTTCGGTGGGCGGCAGCGTCTCCGTGGCCGGTGGTGGGGTTTCGGTGGGCGGTTCAGGGGTGGGCGTGCTGGTGGGCAGCGGCGTGTCGGTGGCTGTAGGCGGCGGCGTGATGGAAGGCGTTAGAGTGATCAGAGCAGGCAGGGTTGCGGTGGCGCTGGCTGCCGGGGTGGTTGTGGGGGTGATGGTGGGGCTGGTTGTGCCTGTGGGGGTAGGCGTGGCGGTGGCCGTGGTGGTGGGGGATGGCGTGGCGGTGTGGGTGGGCGAAGGCGGCAGCGGCGTGCGCGTCTGGAACTGCTCCGGCGTCCCCTGTAAAGTTGGGGTAGGCTGGCGGCTGGTGGGGACGGCGGTGATGGTGACCAGCAGCGTGGGCGATGCCGGCAGCGGCTGGGGCGACGCTGTCGCCGATGGCGTGGGCGTCAGGGTGATGATGGCGGGCAGCGTGGGCGGCGCGTTTGGGTCGGGGGCCAGGCGGTAGAGGATGATGCCGGCGCAATAACACGGCAGCGTTAGCAGGATAATGCCCAGCAGGAACAGATAGGTGAAGCGACGTGATGGCTGCATAAAATCCTCGACCAGTGAAGGTTTGCGGATAATAGACGACATCCCCCCAAATGACAAACCGAACCCCACATACGGGGCATACCCCGCGAAATCCCAATGAGCCGAAAATAATTGGGTAAACGGGGGGAAGAGACCCCCATCCCCCAACCCCCTTCCCCCTGTAGGGGGAAGGAGGCTTTTCGGAGA
This sequence comes from Chloroflexota bacterium, assembly GCA_019136785.1. Taxonomy (GTDB): domain Bacteria; phylum Chloroflexota; class Anaerolineae; order Promineifilales; family Promineifilaceae; genus JAGVTM01. The sequence goes on from JAGVTM010000670.1 coordinate 3,639, forward strand.
GGGCGAGGGGCGCTGCACGCCCCTCACCCTACGATACCCCTTCCCTGGCAGGGGGCGCGTGATTACCCGATTGCGCCAATCTCTCTGACTGAATACCTATGGCTGCCATTGTTGCCGTATTTTTTGCCATGTTATAATGGGAGCGGTTTGTTTGCATCGTTGTTTATTCGTCGTGTACTGATTTGAGGTTGATATGCCATTAGAGCTGTGGGGAGCAGGGCGATTGCCAGAGATTTCGTTACCGCAGCGCCCTGTTTTGGCTTATGCTCTGCTGGCGCTTTACCTGGTGGGTCTGGGCGTTGTCGTCTACCGGCAGCGGGCTGACTGGCGGCAGTTGAAGCAGCGCCGCGGCTGGTTATGGACGGCAGCGCTGGCGGCGGCGGCTTTGCTGCTCAGCCAGTTGTTCCCCTTTGCTTTTAGCGCGGCGGTAGCGCTGGCTTTGCCAGGGACGTCCCAGACGCCGGCTGTGGTGGGCGCGCCCTTTGGCCTGGTTCCGCTGCTGCTGGCAGCCATTAGCCTGAATCCGGCCGCCGCCCTGGTTGTCGGTTTTGCCAGTGGATTGGGACGGGCGTTGTGGCAGACGCATCAGATTTTGACACCCTTCCACTTTGCTCTGGTGGGGGCGCTGGCGGGTTGGTTATGCCGGCAAAACTACACCGGTCGTTTATATGATAACGTGCGCCGCCCGCTCATTGCCGCGCCCCTCAGCCTGCTGCCTGTGCCTCTGCTCGTTCTGTTAGCCACAATCGTCTACACGCCCGCCCACTTTAGCCAGTTAGCTGCCTTTGACCTGGCACTATCTACCGCCTGGGCGCAATGGCTGCCCCTGCTGGTAGAAGGCGTTCTGAGCGGTTTGCTGGTCACGCTGCTGCTGATGGGGCTGCCGCAACTGCGCGCTCCCGCTCCGCCCCGCCACCTTTCGCCGCAAAGTCGCAGCCTGCGCTGGCGTTTGCTGGGTAATTTCACTCTCTTTGCCATCATTCTCACTTTCCTGCTGCTGCTGGTGGTGTACAACGTGGCTGTGTCCGTTTCGCGCCAGTTGGTGGTGAACCAGATGGCGTACAACGCGGGCACCGTTTCCAATTACATTCCCGACTTCCTGGCGCAGCGGCAAAACCTGTTGGTGCAGTACAGCCAGGAACCGGACCTGTTAACGGCGACGCCGCCAGCATTGGCACAAACTCTGCGCCAGCTTTTCCGCAGTGGCACTTTATTCCGCCGCGTTATGTTCATTGATCAGGATGGGCGGGTGCGCGCCGCTTATCCGGCGGCGGCAGATGGGGTGACGCTGACCAGCCTGGAGCAGGCTGCCGTCGCCGAGGCGCTTAGCACGAACACGCTGATCACCAGCGCCGCGCAGGTGACGGTGGCAGATGGGTACACGATTAGCTTCATTGCCCCCGTGCCGGCGGCGGCGGGCGCGGATAGCCAGCCGCAGGCGGCGCTGGTGGGGCGCGTGCCTGAGGTGTCGCTGGCAGACCTGGTGGTGGGGTTGCAAGGCACTATGGGCGAGGGGGTGGGTTTTTTGGTGGACAGCGCCGGGCAGATCATCGCGCACCCGCAGGCGGATAATTTGCTGGCGTTGTGGACGCCGCCCACCGGCGGGCAGCGCACCATTACCACCGATTCGGGCGTGGGCATTGCCTATGAAGGGCGGGCGGCGCAAACGAATGCGCGCCAACTAGTGGTGTACGTTCCCGGTCAGGCGCACGAGTGGACGGTGGTTACGACTGTCTCTTATGAGGTGGTGCTGGGACTGGCTTTGAAGATTGCCCTGCCGATGGCGGCGGTGCTGCTGCTGGCGGGAACCCTGTTTGCCGTTAACCTGGGGTATTTGTCGCGCAGCATCACGGGGCCGCTGGCGGAGTTGGGGCAGGCGACGCGGGATATTGCTGCCGGCAGCCTGAACACGCCTGTGACGGTGAAGGGGGAAGATGAGATCGGGCAGTTGGGTTACGCTTTTGAGCAAATGCAGCGCTCGCTGCAAAAGCGGCTGGATGAACTCTCTTTGCTGCTCAGCGTCAGCCAGAACGTGGCTGCCAGCATTGACATTCGCGCGGGTATGCCGGCAGTGCTGCAAGGCGCGCTGCGGGGCACGGGCGCGGCGGGCGTGCGCGTGGTAGTGCTCAACCCGAACAGCACCCACCCCTTGACCTTTGGCGAAGGGCCCGCGGCAGTCGCCATGGCCCCCTATGACCGGCAGTTGATGAGCCTGATCCGGCAGCAGGGGGAGCTGCAATTGCCGGCAGCGCGAGAGGTGCAGGCGGCGCTGCATCTTGACGAAGGGCAGGCGCTGCCTGTGCGCGCCCTGATTGCCATTCCCTTGCTCAGCGGTAGTCGTTTTCAGGGGGTGATGTGGCTGGGCTATCGCCAGCCGCACGCCTTTGGGCAGAGCGAACTGAATTTGCTGCACACGCTGGCAGGGCAGGCGGCGGTGCTGGTGGTGAACGGGTATCTGTTCGCCAGCGCTGAGGGCGGTCGCCGCCGTCTGGCGGCGGTGTTAGCCAGCACCAGCGACGCGGTCATTGTCACCGACCAGACAGAACGGGTGCTGCTGGTCAACCCGGCCATGGAGAAGGCGTTTGGCTTGAGCATGGCTGAGGCGGCTAACCAGCCGGTCAGCCGCGTCATCCGTTCGCCGAAACTGCTGGCGGCGCTGACGGGGCCCGTGGAGCGGTCGCGTGGGTTGGAAATAGAAACAGAGCAGGGGGCGACCTGGTACGCCAGCGCTTCGACCATTGTCAGCAACGATGGGCAGGTGTTGGGGCGGGTGGCGGTGCTGCACGACATTACGGCGCTGAAAGAGGTAGACAAGTTAAAGTCGGAGTTTGTGCAAACGGTATCGCACGACTTGCGCAGCCCGCTGACGTTTATGCAAGGTTACGCCACCATGCTGCCGATGGTCGGGGAGCTTAATGAGCAGCAGCAGGCATACGCCACCAAGATTAAGGCGGGCATTGAGCAAATGACGGTGTTGGTCAACAATCTGTTAGACCTGGGGCG
>JAGVTM010000195.1 GCA_019136785.1 Chloroflexota bacterium
GAATGAAGCGGATTTAACCTATGAACTGCTGGCGCGCGGCCAGCAAGAACTGTTGTCCAACCCCGTCCGATTCTTGCGCCTGACGCTGGGGCGGGCCCGGGTGTTTTTTATGTTCTGGCCCTCTGCCAGTTCCAGTCTCATGAGTAACCTGGGGCGCGTCCTGTCTTTTGGCATTTGCCTGCCCTTTATGCTGGCTGGATTGGTACTTTCCCGCCGGCGCTGGCGCGAACTGCTGCCTCTATACCTGTTTCTGGTCATCCACCTGGGCGTTTACCTCTCCTCCTGGGTCATGATTCGCTATCGCGTGCCGGCAGACGCCGTGCTGCTGCTTTTTGCCGGCCTGACATGGAGCCTCATTCTGGAATGGGCCCCCTTCAAGAAACTGCGCCTGCGCCCGACTTCAGCCTGATCATCGTTAACTGGAACACCCGCGACAGGCTGCGGCGCTGTTTATGCACCGTCTGGGAGGAGGGGCAGCGGATTGGCGCGCATCGTGTGGAGACCTTTGTCGTGGACAATGCTTCCACCGATGGCAGCGCGGCGCTGTTGGCTGCCGAATTTCCCTGGGCTAACCTGATTCAAAACGGCGAAAACGTGGGCTTCGCCCGCGCCAACAATCAGGCCATCGCCCGCAGCCGGGGGCGTTATGTGCTGCTGCTCAACAGCGACACCGAACTGCACCCCGGCTGCCTGGCGGCGCTGGCCGCGTTCATGCAGGCGCATCCCCACGCTGCCGCCGCCGGCGCCCGCCTGCTCAATCAGGACGGCAGCCTGCAGCCCTCCTGCCAGCCTATGCTGACGCCCGGTCGTGAATTCTGGCGGCTACTGTTTCTTGACCACCTGTGGCCCCGCGCCACTTACCGGATGCAGCGCTGGGACTTGCGGCAGGCACGCCCGGTCGCCGTCATCAAAGGCGCCTGTCTGCTGCTGCGCCGTCAGGCGCTGCGCCAGGTCGGGTTGCTGGATGAGCGTTACTTCATGTATACCGAAGAAGTAGACATTTGTTATCGCCTGGCGCAGGCTGGCTGGAGCCTGTGGTATGTACCCGCCGCCGTCGTCACCCATTATGGCGAAGCCAGCAGCCGCCAGGCGGCGCAAGCCATGTACGTCCAGTTGTATCGCAGCAAAGTGCAGTTTTATCGCAAAATGGGCGGGGAGCGCCAGGCGCGCCATTTCAAGCGGCTGTTGAAGCTGGCTTACGCCCCCCGCCGCGCGCTGGTCGCCGCCGCCGCCTGGTTCTGGCCCGCCTGGCGTCCGCGCGCCGAAACCTACCGCCAGCTATTGTCTGAACTGCCCCAAATGTAACGGGACTGGTAAGATGCGTATTGTTTACGTTTTGCTCTCGCCCACCTTCGGTATGCACCAATACACGGCTGACCTGGCTAACCGCATGGCGGCTGCCGGCAGCAGCGACGTTCATCTGGTGACCACGCAGCGCGTCCCCCGCGACAGATATGCGCCGTCCGTGCACATCCACGCTCCCGTAGCTCTGGCGGACACAGGTTTATCCCCATATACCCTGCATTTGCCCCAGTTGCGCAGCGTCATGAAAAGCATTACCAGTCTGAAACCCGGCCTGGTGCATTTCACGGGCCCGCATCTCTGGAATACAGCCCTGGTGCGGCATCTGGTCAGGCAAGGCATCCCCGTCATACACACCCTGCATGATCTGGACCCGCATCACGGCGCTCGCTTCGGTTCTCTGCTGCGCCTGTGGAACTGGACCATCATTCACTCTGCCGACCAGATTTTGCTGCATGGAGACCAATATCGCCTGCGGCTGCTGCGCCGCGGCGTCCCCGCCCCGAAGCTGAGCTTCATGCCGCTGCTGCACCTGTTCCTCGGCTATGAACAGACCATGAAACTGGCGGAATTAGAGCGGGACGAAGAAAACGGCGCCCTGCCTGTGGCCTATGAACCTTTCATTCTCTTTTTTGGCCGGTTGGAGCGATACAAGGGCATAGATTATTTGCTGACTGCCTTTGCCCAGCTTGCCCAGCAGACGACTGCCGCTGGCGCGCCCCCTTTCAAGCTGGTGCTGGCGGGCCCCGGAAAATTGCCCGCGCTCTGGCCCGGCAGCCTGCCCGCTGGCGTTGAACTTCGCAACCGCCTGATTGCCGACCAGGAAGCGCTGGAGTTGTTCAGTTGCTGCAGCCTGGTTGTCCTCCCCTACATGGACGCCACCCAATCTGCCTTAATTCCCGCCGCCTACTTCTTTCGTAAGCCGGTGCTGGTCACCCGCGTTGGCGCGCTGGCGGAATATGTGCAAGAGGAGCGCACCGGCTTTGTGGTTGAGCCTGGCCATCCTCCCTCCATGGCCCGCGCGTTGGCTCACGCTTTGGCTGATCCCTCCAGATTGCAGGCGATGGGGCTGGCCGGGCGCGCCTGGTACGACAAAACGCGCGCCCAAGAGACGCTGGCGCTGCTAAGTTTGTACGAACGGCTGGCGAACAAACAACCCCTACCTGCCGCTGCCGTCAGCCGCCAACTGACCGTGCCATCGTGATCCCGCTCCCATTGCCAGGGAGGGGGGGCTCTCCCAGGAGCGCGTTATGTCCGAATCGTCGTCAGAACTTCCTGTTGAATTCCCCTCCTTGCCCCTGCCGGCACGTATGCGCATACCCCTGCCCGGTTTACGCCTGTCGGAGCGTAAACTGCTCCTGGTGGTAGGCGATGTTTTGCTCCTCAACGCCGCCCTCATTCTCTCCCTGCTGCTGCGCACCGACTTACTGCCCCATCTGGCTGCCCTGTTCCCCGCCTACAAATGGTTCCTGACCCTCACCGCCGTTTGGGGCGTCATGGCAGCCATCTTCGACGTTTACAACCTGGCCCGCGCCGCCAGCACCACCTACAGCGTCCGCGCCGTCTTAGGGGCGTCCGCCTTTGCCGGCATCCTCTACCTCTTCATTCCCTGGTTGACGCCTCCCCTGCAAAACCGCTCCCAGGCTTTCCTGTTTGTCTCCCTGGCTATCCTGTTCGTGGTAGCCTGGCGCGCCTGCTACGCCCTGGTCTTTGTGCAACCCGCCTTTCAACGCCGCACCCTGGTCGTGGGCGCAGGCGGCAATGGTCGCGCGTTGGTTCAGGCGCTGCAAAGCGACTTTGCCCGCCGCGACGCCAATCCCTTTCGCGGCACGGGCTATGTCCTGGTTGGCTTCATTGACGATGACCCCGCCCTCCGCGCCGAAACGATTGGCGGCGTGTCCGTGTTAGGCGACAGCCGGCACCTGGTGCGGCTGGCGCGCACCCTGGACATAGACGAAGTCGTCGTGGCCATCAGCCGCGCCGAACAGATCCGCGCCGAACTGTTTGAAGCCGTTCTGGACTGCCGCGAACTGGGCATCCCCGTGGTCAATATGTCCACCGTTTACGAACGACTGACCGGGCGCGTGGCGGTCGCCTTTGCCAGCAGCGCCCTGGAGATGGTCTCCCAACTCGGCGACAGTCTGGGTGACAAAGCGGGCGACCGTCCGTTCGCCCGTTTTTATGGTATGACCAAACGGTTGATTGACCTCGGCGGCGCGCTGCTAGGGTCTGTTGCCCTGCTGTTGCTAATGCCCCTGGCGGCTTTGGGCAACGCCATCTACTCGCCTGGGCCCCTCTTCTTTTATCAACAGCGCGTGGGGCGCGGCGGTCGGCCCTTTACCTTGATCAAATTTCGCTCCATGGTGCCTGAAGCGGAAAAGGGCAGCGGCGCCGTCTGGGCGCAGCGCCACGATGGGCGCGTCACGCCCGTCGGGCGCTGGCTGCGCCGCACCCATCTGGACGAACTGCCGCAGGTGCTCAACGTCTGGCGCGGCGAAATGAGCCTGGTTGGCCCCCGCCCGGAGCGTCCCGAGTTTGTGGGACAGCTATCTCGCCAGCTTCCCCTCTATCGCGCCCGCCACAGCCTGCGTCCTGGCATAACCGGCTGGGCGCAAATTCACTACGATTACGGCGATTCCGTAGATAGCGCCAGGGAAAAGTTGGAATTTGATTTGTATTACGTCAAACACGCCACCCCATTATTGGATATACTCATCATCCTACGCACCTTTTCACGGGTGCTGGGACTACGTGGCAGATAAGTAGCGCGGGCATCCGGCCCACCTTAAAGATTTCTTGTGCACATCCTTTTCTTAACGCAGTTGCTGCCATACCCTCTGGTCGGCGGGGCCAAAATTCGGGCTTACTATGTGCTGCGCCAGCTAACCCAACAGCACCGCGTCACCCTGGTTTCTTTTGTCCGCCCCGACGACCGCCCCGAAGACGTGGCGCACTTGCGCCAGTTTTGCGCCGCCGTGCACACCGTCCCCCTGCGCCGCGCCCGCGGCAAAGATGCCCAGTCCTTTCTGAAAGCCTGCGTCACGGGCCGCCCGGCGGTGATTGAGCGCGACCACGTGCGGGCTATGGTGGGGCTGCTGCGCTGGCTGGTTGGGCAGCAGCAGTTCGATGCCATCCATGCCGACCAGACCGCCATGGCCCAATACGCGCTGCATCTGCGCCAATGGCTGGCGCGCCAGACGGGCAACCCGACGCCGGCGGCGGAGACGCCGGCGGCGAAGACGCTGGCGGCGGAGACGCCGCTGCTGGTATTGGACGAGCACAACGCCCTGTTCCTGGTCGTGCGCCGCCAGGCAGCCTATGAGTCAGGGTGGGCGCGGCGCTGGCTGTGGCGCTGGGAAGCGAAACGGCTGGCTGGCTATGAAGCCAGCCTCTGCCTCCGCTTTGACCACATCCTGACGGTGACGTCGGCGGACCAGGCTGCTTTGTTAGCCTTGCTGCCGCCGCCGACCGCCGCTGCCCGCCGCGCCCATTTCCGGGTGCTGCCCATCTGCGTGGATCCCGCTGTCCAACCCGTTTTGCCGCGCCATGACGAGACGCCGCAAATCGTGCATCTGGGCACGATGTTTTGGCCCCCCAACGTTGAAGGCGTCCTCTGGTTTGCGCGGGAGATTTTGCCGCGTATCATTCCCCAGGCGCCGGGCGTGCGTTTTGTCATTGCCGGCAAGAACCCGCCCCCCTCCATTCACGATCTAAGCGCCCCCGGCGCGCCCCTGGCTGATTACGTGCGCGTCACCGGCTTTGTCGCCGACCCTGCCGGTCTGCTGTCCCAGAGCCGCGTCTTTGTCGTCCCGTTGAAAGCCGGCGGCGGCATGCGCGTCAAGATTCTGGACGCCTGGCAGTGGGGTCTGCCGGTGGTTTCTACCCACATTGGCGCAGAGGGTATTGACGTGCAGCCCGGCGAAAACATTCTGCTGGCGGACGATCCCGCTGACTTTGCCGCCGCTGTCGTGCGCGTCCTGAACGATGATCGCCTGGCGCAGCGCCTGCGCCACAATGGGCGCGGCTGGGTGGAACAACATTACGACTGGCGCCAGGTCTACCCCCAACTAAGCGCCATCTACTCTAAAGGAGATTGACGTTGAAAGTTTTAGTCACTGGCGGAGCCGGCTACATTGGCTCTATTGTCACCGAACAACTGGTACAGGCTGGCGCAGACGTCGTTGTATACGACAATCTGTATCAGGGACACCGCGCCGCCGTGCATCCGCGCGCTGCTTTTGTCCAGGCCGACCTGGCAGACCTGCACGCCCTGCACGAAACATTTGCCGCCCATCAAATCGAAGCCGTCATGCACTTTGCCGGCAACACCCTCGTCGGCGAATCGGTGCAGCATCCCTTTCTGTACCTGGGCGACAACGTGCGCAATGGGTTGAACCTGTTTGAAACCGCCGTGAAACACGGCGTGCGCCGCTTTGTGCTCTCTTCCACCGCCAACCTGTTTGACCGTCCCCGCCAGATCCCCATCAGCGAAGAGGAGCTTATCAATCCTGGCAGTCCTTATGGCGAAAGCAAGCACATCCTGGAGCGTATCCTCTACTGGTTGGAGCAAACAAAAGGCGTGCGCTACGCCGCCTTTCGCTATTTCAACGCCGCTGGCGCTTCGGAAACGTACGGCGAAGATCACAACCCGGAAACGCACTTGATCCCGCTGGTGCTGCGCGTGGCTCTGGGGCAGCGGGAACACATTCAAATCTACGGCGACGATTACACCACGCCTGATGGCACGTGCATCCGCGACTACATTCACGTCATTGACCTGGCGCAAGCTCATATTCTGGCGCTAAACGTTTTAGATCAAGGCAGCCGCGTTTATAATCTGGGCAGCGGTAATGGCTTTAGCGTGCGCCAGGTCATTGAGACATCCCGCGCTGTCACCGGACACCCCATCCCGGCCATTGTGGGCCCACGCCGCGCCGGCGACCCGGCCCGCCTGATCGCCAGTTCCGAAAAGGCGCGGCGCGAATTGGGCTGGCAGCCGCGCTATCCTGACCTGCATTCCATCATTGAGACCGCCTGGCGCTGGCACCAGCGGCATCCGCAAGGATATGGACACCCCTAGCAGCCTGTCAGAGAACTGCAAAAATGATACGCTGATGACGCCGAAAGACGTGGATAAGAGCCGGTTCAGTTGTGATGAATCTTTTCGATCTGCGCCGCGCAGTCTTCCTGCGCCGCGCAGTCTTCCTGCGCCGCGCAGTCTTCCTGCGCCGCGCAGTCTTCCTGCGCCGCGCAGTCTTCCTGCGCCGCGCAGTCTTCCTGCGCCATCAGCATCATCAGCGGGCTAATAAGAACTTATCCGACAAACTGCTGAGAA
>JAGVTM010000558.1 GCA_019136785.1 Chloroflexota bacterium
ACCCTTCGCCCCAGGGGCTGTTCCAACGCAGCAGATGCTCCGGCTCCGCCTTCTTCCACAGGGCGAAATCCGCCGGATGCCGCTTCTCATCCAACACCGCTACCCGCGCGCCGCCTTCCAACTCTTCCACAATGCGCCCGCTTAGTTTGCCGTAACCCGCATAGCGGGAGACGTCGAAGTAGACAGAACCGTTCGTTTCGTAGGCGAAACCGCCGGCGATCAGCTTCTGGATCATTTCGATTTGTTCGGGCACGTGACCGCTGGCGCGGGGACTGATATCGGGCCGTTGCACGCCCAAGGCGTCCATGTTGTCGAAATAGATCTTGGTGTACATTTCCACAATTTGCATAGGCATGACGGATGCCTGGCGCGCCTTTTTCAGGATGCGGTCTTCGCCGGTGTCCAGCAAATGCCCCACGTCGGTGATGTTTTGTACGTACAGCACATCGTAGCCGCGGTAACGCAAATGGCGGCTAACTACGTCAAAGCTGACGTAGGTCTTGGCATGGCCAATATGCGGATAATCCTGCACCGTTGGGCCGCAGACGTACATATTGACTTTGCCGGCATAAAGCGGCACAAACGCTTCCTTTTGCCGCGTCAGCACATTGTAAACCTGTAAAGACATTGACTACTTCTCCTAGCTGGGACGGACGAAGATCATGCGCCGGCAGCCTGTTCCTTCAGATCAACTGGGCCGCGCAAAGATCATGCGTCCGGCGGACGTTTGCAGGGTCTTGGTCACCACCACGTCTACGATCTGGTTAACCCGCGTCTGCCCGTCTTCGACTACCACCATCGTGCCGTCATCCATGTACCCCACGCCCTGGCCAATTTCCCGCCCTTCCTGGATGATTTTCACCGCCAGTTCCTCACCGGGCAAATAAATGGTCTTGATGGCATTAGCCAGGTCGTTGATGTTCAGCACAGCTACGCCCTGCAATTCAGCCACCCGGTTCAAGTTATAGTCGTTGGTCATGATGGGACAGTGCAAATGACGCGCCAGAGCCACCAGTTTGCTGTCCACCTCGCGTACCTCGCTCACGTCCATATCCGTGATGCGCACCGGGATAGGCGATTCTTTCTGCAAAATGTTAAGCAGTTCCAGACCGCGCCGCCCGCGATTACGCCGGATGGGATCGGGGCTGTCGGCGATGCTTTGTAGCTCTTGCAGCACAAAGCCGGGCGCCAGCATGGCATCGCGGATAAAGCCTGTCTTGCTGATGTCCGTGATGCGTCCATCAATGATGACGCTGGTATCCAACAAAATGACGTGACCGTTCTCTTCTTTTTGCGCGTCGCCGTTGTCGCGGCTGCCCATCAGGGGGCGAAAGTCACGGAAAAAGATGGACAGGTCATGCTGCCGCGTGACCATCACTGCCACGCTGAGGTAGCAAAAGAGGACGGCAGCTCCCAGGGGTGCAAGTTGGTTGAAGGGCGGGGGCAGAGCGCGCAGGGGGATGGACAGCAGCGCCGCCGCCGCCAGCCCCGTGAAGAGTCCGACAATAATGGCAGCCAGTCGCTCTGGCGGCATACTGACCAGCCGTTCGCGGATGCGGCGGATAGGGCGCGTGGTCACGGCTGGCGTCAGGATTAAGCCAGCCAGGATGCCCAGGAGACTGAAAACGAGCGCGTAAACATCCGTGGGCGCTCCGAATAACTGCGCCAGTTCACGACCCAACAACGCAGCCCCAAACGCAGCCAGCACAGCGCCAACCAGACGGGCAACAAAATCACTGCTGAAAAATGGCATAATTTATTATCGCACAAAAAAAGGTGAACATACAATGCTGCACGTTCACCCCTGTACCACAGGCGTTGTGGCTGCCGGCAGTTGGGCTTGTAGAAATGAAAATAATGACAGGTTACGCAGATTTGTCTGTGGGCGGTTTGGCAGTGGCGCCACTGTCCGCTGACCACTCGCCACTCACCACTATTCTCGCAGGAACGTATGGGCGGACATAGTAGCACACCGGACAGGAATTAGCAACAGCGCCGCAGCCTGCTGCCTGGCAGCGCTGGCAGCCCCGCTTTCTCCAACTCGTTCAAATTGAGGATTGTTGTGCCTGCCGGCAATTTCTTGACGACAGCGCCGCACCTATGCTATAGTTTTGGCAATAACGCAAGGAAACTGGCATACAATGATGATGGTCGCTTCTTCTGTTCCCTTTATGATGCTGGCTGTTAGAGCAGCTTATTTTGGCTTGCCCAATCGGAGTGTGCCTGCGCGTTGTTGACATAACTGGGTTTAATTTCCCCTTTTGAACTGTAACGGCCGCGGCAAACTCCTGCCCGCGGTCGTTTTGTTTTCCCTGGCTCCCATGCAATTGCATAGCACCGCAGCCAACGACCGCAGCAGGCGTGACCCCGGCCCTGAGATAGGCGGCGCGATGATAGCGTTGTCGCCGCCGCCGGAGAAAGCTCATGTCTATTCTAACGTTTCATCATTTGACACAATCATTTGGCGCGGTGGACATCTTTGCGGGTTTGTCCGCCAGCATAGCGCACCAGGCGCGCATTGGCCTGGTGGGGGCCAACGGCATTGGCAAAACGACGCTGCTGCGTATTCTGGCGGGGCAGGCGCGGCCTATGGGCGGCAGTGTCCATGTGAGCCGCGGCGTGCGGCTGGGCTATTTGCGTCAGGAAGCGGAAAGCGCATTTGCTGCGCTGGACAACACCGTCTATCAGGAGATGTTGACGGTGTTTGCCGGCATTCAAGCCCAAGCCGCCCAACTGCGCCAGATGGAAGAGCGCATGAGCCAGGGAGATTTTTCGGCGGAACTGCTGGACAGCTACGGCTGCCTGCTAGAGGCGTTTGAACTGGCGGGCGGCTACGATTACGAACTACGCATCCAACAGACGCTGACGGGCCTCGGCTTTGCCGCCGCCGATTGGCATTTGCCGCTGCGTCATTGCAGCGGTGGGCAGAAGACGCGCGCCTTGTTGGCTCGCCTGCTGCTGGAGGAGCCGGATTTGCTCATCCTGGACGAACCCACCAATCACCTGGACGTTTCCGCTATTGAGTGGCTGGAAAACACCCTGCGCACCTGGACAGGCGCCATGCTCATTGCCAGCCACGATCGCTACTTTCTGGATGAGGTAGTCAACACCGTCTGGGAAATGAGCCGGAATGGATTGGAAACGTATCGCGGCAATTACACGGCTTATTTGCAGCAGCGCGAAGAACGGTGGGATTTGCGCGACGCCGAATTTGTGGCTGTCAGGGAAAGATTCCTGAAAGATCTAGACTTTGTCAAACGCAATATCGCCCGCGCCAGCACCACGGATCGCGCCAAAGGGTTGCTGGAGCGACTTATCCGGGAAGTGAAGGCGGTGGAAATTGGCGGCACGGGCGCGCTGAATATGAACTGGGCCCGCTTTGCAGGGGAAATGGGCATTTCTGGCGCAAACTGGACGGTGGCTGACGTGGAGCAGCATATTAAGGCGTTGGCGTCGCCCAACCCGCGCCATGCCCAGTTGGTGATGCGGCTGCGGCCCAGCCACCGCAGCGGGCAGTTGGTACTGCGCAGCAAAGACCTGGTGGTGGGGTATCCGGGCAAGCCGTTGTTTGCGGCACAGGATATCGAACTGCCGCGCCAGGCCTGCGCAGCCTTGATTGGCCCTAACGGCAGCGGCAAGTCTACCCTCCTGCGCACGTTGCAAGGCGAGATCGAACCGCTGGCGGGGCGGCTGTGGCTGGGCGCTAACTTGCAGACAAGTTACTTTGCCCAGGCGCAGCAGGCGCTAGACCCGGCGAGATCGGTGCTGGATGAACTGCTGGCGCAGCGGCATATGCTGGTCAGCCAGGCGCGCAACCATCTGGCGCGGTATCTGTTTCGCGGAGAGGATGTATTCAAGCCGGTGGGCGCGCTCAGCGGCGGTGAAAGAGGGCGGCTGGCGCTGGCTATCCTGGCGCTGGATGAGTCTAACTTTCTGCTGTTGGATGAGCCGACGAATCATCTGGACATTCCCGCGCAAGAAGTGCTGCAAGCGGCGCTGCAAGATTATGCCGGCACAATCCTGCTCGTCTCCCATGATCGTTACCTGATTGACCGCCTGGCTACCCAAATCTGGGAACTACGCGAAGGCCGGCTGTACATTCACGATGGCGATTACCAATCCTTCCTGACCGCGCGAGCGCAGGCGTTGGCGGCTGCGCCCGCGCCTGCGCTGCCGGCTTATGGTCAGAACGGGACAGCCCACCGCCCGGCTAACGCTGTTTCATTGACGGAGGCGGAGGTAAAGATCGGCGACCTGGAAGCAGAGCGATTTCGCTTGAGCCAGCGGCTGGAAGAGGCGGCAGCGGCGCAGCAATGGACGGAGATTGCGGCTCTCAACCGGCGGTATCACGCTCTGGAGAGTGAACTGGCAGCGCTTATGACTATTTGGGAGCAATTGGCAGTGGCTTAACTTGGGTAAGATAGGGTGGGGGCGATATGCCCCCTACCCAATAGGGGGTGTATAAGGCACGCTTCTATGTTTGGGTGAAAATCAAAAAAGTTGTTGACAAAACCAAATTTTTTGTTTATTATTAACAAGTATAAGGAGGTTTTGACTATATGCGCAAAATTATTGAGAAATGCCCTTCGTGTGAGGGCGAGATGATTGTGACGGAAATGCGCTGCACGCGCTGCGAGACTGTGGTACAGGGTCGTTTCCAGCCCAACATCTTTTCCCGTCTGTCTGCGGACAATTTACGCTTTTTGGAGCTGTTTGTCAAGAACCGCGGCAACGTGAAAGATATGGAACGGGAACTGGGTCTTTCCTATTGGACGATTCGCAACCGGCTCAACGAGATGATTGCGGAACTGGGATTTGAGACGCCCCAGGAGTCGCCTCATGCGCACAACCGCCACGATGTGCTGCGGCAGCTCAATGAAGGCGAGATTGGCGTAGATGAAGCGGCGGAGCTATTGAAACAAATGCAGCAAGGAGGTCGCTAGAAAGCTGATGGAAGAACGGAAAATGATTTTGACGATGTTGGCTGAGGGCAAAATCACGGCGGCGGATGCCGCCAAATTGCTGGACGCCTTGGGAGATGAACAGATGCCAGCAGCGCCAACGCGCCTCGGGGTGGCGGCAGCGCCTGTACCTTCGGCGGCGCCTGTGCCGGCAGTAGCTCCCGTACCGCCCGTGCCGCCCGTGCTGCCAGTCCCGCCGGTCCCGCCGGCGCCGGCAGTAGCTCCCGTACCACCCGTGCCGCCAGCAGCGGGGATAGATGCGGGCCGGTCTGAAAGTTACGGGGCGGGCATGGTTGAGGCTGGCTTTAGCTTTAGCCATGAGGAACTGCGCGAACTCAAGCGGCGCGGCGTCACCGTGGAATTCGGGCGACAGATGCAGGCGGCTGGACTGACCGGGCTGACTCATCGCCAACTTGTGAAACTGTTTCAGCTAGAAATCTCGCCAGAGTTCATTCGCGAAGCTCAGGCTGAGGGGTACGCTCGCGTCGAGCAGATTATTCAACTGGCGCAGCATGACATGGATATGGATTTTGTGCGTCAGGTCAAGGCGCTTGGGTTTACCGACGTGGAAAACATTATCCCGCTGGCGCACCACGGCGTGGACCTGGCTTATATTCGCCAGTTGCAGGCTTTGGGGCTGACGGAATTGAAGCAGATGCTGCCGTTAGCCATTCATGAAGTGAGCCCGGCGTTTATTGAGGAAGCGCGGGCAGCCGGGTACACAGACCTGGAGAAGCTATTGCCGCTGGCTATTCACGAAGTTGATATGGCTTACGTGCGCGCTGTGCAAGCGCTCAATTTGCCCGGCCTGACCCTGGACGACATTGTGTCGCTGCGTATCCATGACGTCAGCGTGGCATTTATGCAGGAGATGCAGGGGCTTGAGCTGCCGGGTTTGACGCCGCAGACGTTGGTGCAAATGGCCATTCACGGCGTAGAGGCGGCGCTGGTGCGGGCGGTATTGGGGTTGAAATTGCCGGCATTGACCCCCCAAGCCATTGTGGATATGGCTATCCATGGCGTTTCCCCTGGTTTTGTGCAGCGTCTAGGCGAAATTGGCTTGACCAATCTGACGGCAGACGGCATTGTTGACATGGCGATTCATGGCGTGTCTGGTGAACTGGCGCGGCAGGCGCATGCAGCCCTGGAGGCTAAGTTAACGTGCGCCGATCTGGTAGATATGGCTATTCACGGGGTTACGCCTCACCTGATAACGACGGCGGCGGGCTTAAATTTACCTGATCTGTCCGGCGGGACGCTGGTGGACATGGGTATTCATGGCGTGTCGCCTCACTTTGCCGAACAAATAGGGGCGCTGGAACTGCCTGATTTGACGGCGGAGAAGCTGGTAGAGATGGCTATCCATGGCGTGAGCGTTCACGGGGCGCAGCAGGCTAAGCTGGCGTTGGGTAAACAGCTTACGGCAGCGGAACTGGTGGAAATGGCTGTTGCAGGGCGCTGGCCCGTGCCGGCATAAAGAGAGTGGCGAGTGGTCAGGAGTCAGACCGTTGCCTGAGCCTGCCGAAGGCAACACAGGGCTTCGGCAAGCTCAGCCACCGGCAAGGGCTTCGGTAAGCTTAGCCAACGAGAGAGTTGGTAATTGCGAGAAATCTGCGCAATCTGTGATTA